>JBEKLI010000175.1:0-5197 GCA_050010275.1 Desulfomonilia bacterium
AAATTATTCTGTCTGGTATGAGTATGTCTCAGGCAAGAATGAGAAGCTGAGGGTTGTCATCGATGATGCCCTGGCCAGAGCCCAGTGTATTACCCCGGAGCTGAACATCAGCCTCTATGAAAAATATATTGCCATAGACCAGAAGTTGATCGTTGAAAAGATACGCAAAGAGCTCAGGATGATCCTTGAGAAGATCCTGGTACACATGTCTGCTGCCGGGGGCCGGGTTAAAAGCTTTGTAGCAGTGATCGAAAAATACGCTCAAGACCTCAAGGAAGATCTCGATGTCGAGGCAGTATCCAGGGTGGTCGAAGGTATTCTTTCGGAAACCAAGGCTATTGTTCTGTCGGGAGAGCAGCTCAAAGACCGCCTGCAGGCAACAACCGACGAAGTTGAAAAACTGAGCAGGAATCTTGAGCAGATAAGGGAACAAGCCACTACCGATCTCTTGACCGGCATCAAGAACCTGAGATACCTCTCAGCAGTCTTCCCGGAGGAGGCCAAACAGGCTGATGATACCAGAAGCGATTTATGCCTGATATTTGCCGACATCGATCATTTCAAGAACATCAATGATACCTACGGGCATCTATGTGGCGACAAGATACTCAGGATTACTGCTAAAGTGCTCAGGGAGAGCGTGAAGGGGAAAGATCTTGTTGCCAGATATGGTGGTGAGGAATTTGTGATCCTGCTTCCCGATACCCCATTGAACGGCGCCGTGAGACTGGCAGAGAAGATTTGTACCTATTTCAGGAACTTGAATTGGAGGTTCAAAGATAGCGACAAATTCATCGGGCCGGTACATCTGTCTTTCGGCGTAGCCCAATATAGGGATCGAGAATCATTGGAAAGTATTGTCCAGAGGGCCGACAAGGCCCTCTACAAGTCAAAACAAGATGGCAGATGCCGTGTTACGAGTGAAATAGAGATAGATACCATTCAGAGGCATACTGCGACCATTTAACCCTTTGAGCACCATAGGCAGGGGTCAAATGTCTTAGGTTAGTTCCGTTTCACCCCGGCTCCATCCAATCTTCAATTGAATGATTCCGCTTGAGCATGATGCGCGGAGCTTCATATCGACAAAAAGCTTTATATCTCTATTGACTGATATGCATATCCGGTTATGAATTAAAGATGAGCCCTTAGGCCTGGTACTGCAAAAACAGATACAGACCGAACCTTCCTGTGCACAAGGATGCTTTAACGGACTGAGTGTCAGCCCCGCGATGAGGAACGAGGTATGGATACAACCGATCTCTTCTCCCGGTGTTTCTCCATGAACCCGATCCCTGCAGTCATTTCAACCATCAAAGAGGGCATTGTCGCGGATGTGAACGAAGCCTTTCTCAAGCTTGCCGGCTACAGCAGAGATGAGGTGATCGGTAAACCCCTCTCAGAGAACCGTCTCTGGCCGAACAAGGTTCGAAGGGCTGAAATACTCAAGGAGCTCCGGGAGAAGGGCTCTCTGAAAAACCGCGAACTTAAGTTTCTGGATGCCTTGGGCGTGGTCCATGATTGTCTGATATATATGGGGGTCATCGAATACAGAGGCGCTTCTCATCTCCTGACCATGGCCATCGACATTACCGAGAGAAAAAAGAAAGAGGATGCATTTCACATAGCTGAATCGCGTTACCGTGCCATAGTGGAGAATACGCTCAACGGTGTGGCGATCTTCAGGGCGCTTCGTAATGGCGAAGACTTTGAATATCTTGAATTCAACAAGGCTGCGGAACAGATTGACGGCATCGACAAGGACAAGGTTATCGGCACGACCTTGCATCAGACCTTCCCCGGATCCCGGGAGTCAGGGCTCTATGATGCCTTGCAGCGTGTGTGGAGGACTGGCACAGGCGAATATCTGCCCGTTTACTTCTATCGTGACGGGCGGATATCCGGTTGGAGGGAGAGCTTTGTCTACAAGCTGCCTTCAGGAGAGCTTGTAGAAGTCTACTCGGACCAGACTGCACGGGTAAAGGCAGAAAAAGAACTGTTGGAACATAGAAGGGAGCTTTTCACCCTCATCAGCAACCTGCCCGGCATGGTTTATCGTTGCAGGAACGATGCCGAACGGACCATGGAATCCGTGAGCCAGGGTTGCTATAAGCTCACGGGGTACACCCAGGACGAGCTCATCGGTAACCGAAGGGTTTCATACGGACAGATCATCCACCCCGAAGACCGTGAAACGGTGTGGGCCCAGATCCAGAATGCCCTGGAAGAAAGGGATCATTTCCAACTTGTATATCGTGTTATAACTGAAAAGTCGGAGCTGAAGTGGGTATGGGAGCAGGGCATCGGTGTGTTCACGCTCGGAGAAGGGCTTCTTTTTCTTGAAGGGTTTGTTGTCGATATCTCTGTGCATAAACGGACACAGGAAGAGCTTAAGATAAGCGAGGAGAAGTTTACCAAGGTCTTTCATGCAAGTCCGGACTGGGTGTCCATAACTACATTGGATAAAGGGATCTACATCGATGTGAACGAGGGGTATCTCCATTGGTCCGGTTACAACCGGGATGAAGTGGTCGGGCATACCTCACTGGAGATCGAGATCTGGGAGAGACCTGAAGACCGTAAAAGGGTTATCGGGAAGCTGAAAGAGCAGGGCAGGGTAAGAAACGAAGAGGTCAAGTTCAGGACAAAGACCGGAAGGCTTCGGACCGTCCTCTGGTCGGCCGTAACAATCACCCTGGGAGACCAGGAATGCATCCTGGGGTTAGGCCGCGATATTACCGAGTACAAGTACCTTGAAGGCGAACTCCTTCGTGCCCAGAAGATGGAGGCAGTGGGCCGGCTTGCAGGCAGCATCGCCCATGATTTCAATAATTATCTGGCGGCAATCGAAGGTTTTTCGGAACTCGTATTGTTGAAGATCGGCAATGCCGAGGCCGTGACCAAGAACATCGGAAAGATCAGGGAGGTCAAGAACTCGGCATCATCACTCATCAGACAGCTCCTCTCCTTCAGTAAAAAGCAGCCGACCAAGCCTACGGCTGTCGATCTCAACGAGGTAATTGAGGGTATGCGGGAGCTCCTGGTGCCGGTGATAGGGTCCAAGATCAATCTCAAGCTCATCCTTGATAAGAAGAAATGCCTTGTACTGGGTGACAGGAGCCAGCTCGAGCAGGTTGTCATGAACCTCTCGCTCAATGCCAGTGACGCCATGCCCAAGGGCGGCACATTTACCATTGCCACAGCCCATGTACGCATTGATAATCAGTCATCGGGCAGGTATGTGGAACTGAAATCCGGGAAGTATGTACAATTGATCATGAATGACACGGGGATGGGCATGGATGAGGAGACGGCTTCCCAGATCTTCGAGCCCTATTTCACCACAAAGGCCGACAGTAAGGGGAGCGGCCTCGGGCTCACCACGGTATACTCAATTGTAAAACAATTCGACGGAAGCATCCGGTTGCGTACCGAACCCGGCAAGGGTTCCATCTTCACGATACTGCTTCCGGCCTATAAAGATAATGATCAGTAACTTCCCTTGACATTCCTGATAGCGGCTTGTTATTATTGAGTTATCATGCCTGTTGATAAGATATTCTGGGAAGATCCTTACGTGGTCGAATTGCAAGCTGTCGTCACAAGTGTTGAAGGCGACACGATTACCCTTAACCGGACCATTTTCTATGCTGCCTCGGGCGGGCAGGAATCCGATGCAGGGACCATCGGCGGAGTGAAGGTCCTCGGGGCTGTGAAGAAAGGCATTGAGATGTATTACACCCTTAAAGGCCCCCATGACCTCAAAGAAGGTGATGACGTGCTCATCAGGATAGATTGGACAAGGCGCTATTGTCTCATGCGGCTCCACTTTGCAGCAGAGATCGTTCTCGAGCTTGTTTATCAACTCTTTGGTAGGCCCATGAAGATCGGGGCGAACATCTCAGAAGATAAGGCGAGGCTCGATTTCCTCTGGGAGGGCAGGATCTCGGATGCATTCCCGATGCTCCTGAAGAGAGCCGGGAAGATCATCGATGCGGACCTGCCCATCAGGAGTGCATACAGCGATCGCGGAGAGGAGCAGCGGTACTGGGAGATTGAGGGTTTTGCAAAGGTCTCCTGCGGCGGCACTCATCTCAGGCGAACCGGTGAGGTTGGGCGAATCAGGCTCAAGCGCAACAACATCGGCAAGGGGAAAGAGAGGATCGAGATTTATCTTGAAGATAACAGCCGGCAATAATCACTGGGTGCAAGGCTTAAAGGGTAACACTTTTCACATTCAGGGCAATCTATGGTATGAATACGTGAATTGATAACACATCTACAGGAGGATATAATGGCCGTTGTGGAATGGAAAAAGGATGGGACCGTGGCCATCCTGATCATGAATACTACAGAGAACAGGCATAATCCATCATTCACTTCCGGCCTGCTCAAGGCCCTTGATGAGATCGAGGCGGACCAGGAGATCAAGGCGATCGTGCTCTCATCCAGCGACAAGAAGAACTGGTCATTAGGCATCGACCTCGATTGGATGATGGGTAATGTTTCCCGCAATGAGACACAGGCCATCAAGGACTTCATGTATGAGCTCAACAGGCTCTTCAAACGTATCCTGACTATTCCCATACCGGTGATAGCCGCCATTAACGGGCATGCCTTCGGTGACGGGGCCATCCTGGTCTGTACCTGTGACTTCAGGTTCATGAGGTCAGACAGAGGGTATTTCTGCTTCCCCGAGGTGGACATCAACATCCCCTTCCTGCCTGGCATGCTCGCCATGATGAAAAAGGCCATGCCCTATTACAAACTCGAAGAACTCGTGTACTCGGGCAAGAGGGCATCAGGCAAAGAGCTTGAGGAGTGCCGCATGGTCCTCAAGGCTTGTGAAGGTGAAGAGGAACTCATGAAGGAGGCCCTTGCCTTTGCACGGACATTCATAAAAGGCCGCACCATCTTCAAGGAACACAAGTGGCGCCTCCACAGGCATATTGTGGAGACCATCGATAATGAAGACCCGGCCTATATCGAGCCCCTTAATCTGATGGTCTCGTAACGGCTTTGCGGCAAGGCCCTATTATCGGTGCGGATTGAGTCCTCACTATCGAAGGCGATTCTGTTCCTGCCGGGGAGGGAAAAGGCATGTCTACTGAGCACGGATTTATCCCCCCGCGATTCTTACGTAGTGCCTATGCCCAGACCATACTCGCATCTGCGAAAATCCGTGCCGTGGGCAGAA
>JBEKLI010000176.1:0-5194 GCA_050010275.1 Desulfomonilia bacterium
AGCTTACCAGCTTAGAAAAGCCATTCTAATTTAGTATTGATGCATGCATTTGCAGACAGCGGATAGTTATAATGATGCACATGGCCGTAGCCAAATGAGTTGGGGAGTAGCTGAGATTTTAGGCCGTTCAAGCATTGCCGCCCTTATCACCCGAGCGGGTTGCAAACACCCGTCCGAATGGCACACGGGTAGTCTTGCCGCCGGGTGCAGCAGGCACATCTATCGCAAGGGGCTTAGGTGCGACAAACCCTTCCACAGGCTTCACGCACTCCACGATGAATTCCTTGTCCTCTACCACCACCTTCTGGTGAATCCGGCTGTTGGAAACAAGTGCGGGCCAGTACACGATTGCCGGCGTCCCCTTGGCAGGGGGGGCTGTACCGGTAAAGCCGGGGATATTGGCAAGGGCAAGCTCCACGATCTTGGATGAGATCTTGTCCACCTTTTTCTGGTCCGGGTCGATAACGGTGATGCGCAGATATGCGAAGGCCTCCTCATTTGTATCAGGGTCATCCTTGTTGGACCGGATAAGCTGGATCTCGGCCTTCTGAAACTGCCCTTTCCCGCCGATGGCATCGAAGAGTGCCTCTTCGAGGATGCGGGCCTTCTTATCGATGTCCAGTCCGGTAAGGATCACGGTCATGGAGTTTCGATAGCCGCCTAAGGTGTTGATGCAGACCTTGGAAGTGGCAGTTGGTGGTTCCCCCTTGACACCCTCCACTTTTACCCGGTCAGGACCTTGCTGGGAGACCCTTATAGTGTCGAAGCGGGCAACCATGTCCGGGGTCAGGTAGCGTGGATCGCTGATCTCATAGAGGAGCTGCGCCTTGACCGTATCCACCGAAACGAGCCCTCCGGTTCCCGGATGCTTGGTGATGACAAAAGAGCCGTCACAAAAGATTTCCGCAATGGGGAAACCCACCTTTTTAAAGTTCGGGACCTCGTCGATGAATGAATAGTTGCCGCCGGTGGCCTGGGCCCCGCACTCGACGATGTGCCCGGCCGTTGTCGCCCCAGCCAGCCTGTCCCACTCGTCCTGCTTCCATCCGTGCCACCAGGCAGCAGGGCCGACTACGAGAGAGGCGTCCGCTATTCGTCCACCCACCACAATATCAGCCCCCTCTTCCAGGGCCTTCACGATTCCCCAGCTTCCCAGATAGGCATTTGCGGATATGACAATGGCCTTGGAATCTTTCAGGGCGATCCCCTTGTCCAGGTGAGTTAAATCCTCACCGGATGCCTGGAGTTCAGCGAGGCGGGGCATGAGGTCATCCCCCTCGATATAGGCTATTTTCGGGTGCAGGCCCAGCTCGCCGGAGATGCGCGTCAGACCGGCGGCCAGACCCTTGGGGTTCAGTCCGCCTGCGTTCGATACCACCCGGATCTTTTTATCGAGGCATTCACCCATGATCTGTTCCATCTGCCTTAAGAAGGTCGAGGCGTAGCCGCCATTTACGTCCTTCATCTTGGTCCTGAAAAGGATGGCCATGGTCAGCTCTGCAAGATAATCACCCGTGAGAAAATCAATAGGCCCACCCTGCACCATCTCTTTTGCCGCGCTCAACCGGTCGCCGAAAAATCCGCTGCAGTTGGCTATGATGACCTTATCTCTGTTTTTGCGATCATTGACACCCATGGATATCCTCCTTCATTTTCCTTTGAAGATGGGCTGCCGCTTCTCGATGAACGCCGTAATGCCTTCCAGGGCGTCCTCGGTGGAGGCGACCTCGGCAATCTTTCCGGACAGGTAGTCCAGGGCCTCTTCCAGCTTCATGTTTTCAGCTGCATGGAAGGCCTCCTTGCCGATCTTCATGCCGATGGGGCTCTTGGCTGTGAGACTTTTCAAGACTGCGTCAATTGCACTGTCCAGCTCTCCTGCAGGCACCACCCTGGTGATCAGGCCCATGGCAAGTGCGTCGACAGCCTTGATCCTCTCTGCCAGCAGGATCATCTCCATGGCCTTCTTTCTCGGTACGTTCCGGAATATAAGTGCACCAATCATCATGGGCCACAGGCCCACATTGACCTCGGGCGTGCCGAATTGAGAGTCGTCGCCGGCAATGACGATGTCGCATGCGAGCATGAAACCCATTCCTCCTGCCAGGCAGTATCCCTTCACCCGGGCAACAGTGGGTTTCGGGAATGATGCAAGTCGCTTCAGGAGCTGTGCATAGTTGGCAAACACCTTCTTCCCTTCTGTGGATAAGCTATCTCCCAACTGGGCGCCCGTGCAGAAGGCCTTGTCCCCTGCACCGGTTACCAGCACTGCACGAACATCCGCATTTTTCTCAGCGCTATCCAGATATTCCAGAAAAAGATGTATGGCCTCGGGGGTAATGGCGTTCCTCTGCTGCTCCCGGTTTATCGTGATATGGGCTACATTGTTTTCAACACGATAGAGAAGATGTTCATCCGGCATCTTTTTTACGCTCCTTTCATAAAAACTTCATTGCGAGCAATCAGAAGGAAGCCTCCCGCAATAACCTCATATGGCTATAATTGAACGATCATCCCTCCTCTTCCTTCTCGATATCCACAAGGATCTGGCCGGGCATGACCTTTTCCCCCTCTGCAACATTGATCTTCAGCACCTTCCCCTTGAACGGTGCCTGGAGGGTTGTCTCCATCTTCATGGCAGAGACCACCACGACACCCTGGCCCTTCTCCACCTCATTACCCTCAGCCACCATGATGCGCACCACAACAGAGGGCATGGGCGGGGTGACCTCCTGGGGTAGCTCTTTGAGGCCCCTTCTGCGTGGACCCGCCTGGGCAAGGGCATCGGCATCCTGTACGAGAAAGGCGACGCCTCCCACATTGATGAGCTTTCCTTCCTGATTGTCCGACAGGTAGGCATTTACGCCGGCACCGTCCACATCCAGGTGTATCTGGTTTGCCGAGATAACACGGTAACGCCCGATCACGTTGCGGCCGCTGATAGTGGCAGTTATCGTCCCTTCATCAGTGAAATCAGCCTGAACCGGTATGTCCTGCCCGGCGATTCGTAAGGTATAGTTCATCTCATGTCTCCGTTCTTAACCGCATATGCATTCATGGCCTGAAATTACCCAGGGTCAGCCATGGGGAGTAGGCCTCGCCAGACTGGGCAACAGCCGTAGGTCTCCTGCGGTTCGCTACGGCATCCACCACATATGCCAGGGCCACAAGATCGGTGCCTTTTATGGTTGGGAGCCATTGTGCAAAGTGTGTGTCTATGAAGTCGGTGTATGTCTCTCCCTTGCAGAAAGCCTCACTCGAGAGGATGTCCACGAGGAACGGTATCGGGGTCAGGACACCGAGGATGACATAGTCCTTCAAAGCCCTGATCATCCGCCTTATGCAATCCTGTCTATCTTGGGCATGGACAATGAGTTTCGAAAGGATGGGGTCATACTCCACCGGCACGGTGAATCCGGAATAGATGCCGCTGTCGTTCCTGATGCCCGGTCCCCGCGGCTCCTTGACAAAATGGATCTTTCCCGATGAAGGCAGGAAGGCGCTCAAGGGGTCTTCCGCATAGATGCGGCATTCGATGGCATGCCCTCTGCCTATAATGTCTGCCTGAGAGATCATTAAGGGGCTGCCTGCTGCGATCTCGATCTGCTGCCTCACCAGGTCGATGCCCGTGATCATCTCGGTGATGGGGTGTTCCACCTGGAGGCGGGTGTTCACCTCGAGGAAATAGAAGCTGCCGTCCTGGTCGAGCAGGAACTCCACAGTCCCTGCATTCACATATCCGGCGGCCTTGGCTGCAGCGACTGCAGCCTTGCCCATTTTATCCCTGAGCGTAGGTGTTAGGGCAGGTGACGGCGTCTCCTCGATGATCTTCTGGTGCCGCCTCTGGATGGAACATTCCCGCTCTAACAGGTGGACCACGTTCCCATAACTGTCCGCCAGGACCTGGAACTCAACATGGCGGGGCTTGTCGATATACTTCTCCAGATAGATGTCTCCGTTGCCGAAGGCGCTCTTTGCCTCGCTGGCCGCAGAGATGCATGCATCGGAAAAATCGCCCGGTTGCCGGACGACGCGCATGCCTTTCCCCCCTCCTCCTGCAGCCGCCTTGATGAGGACCGGGTAGCCGATCTTGTCGGCTTCACGGGCCAGTACATGAGTATCCGTCTCGGGCTGCATCATGCCCGGGATGACGGACACACCGCTCTTGATCATGATACGCCTGGCATGAGTCTTGTCCCCAAGATCACGGATAGCCTGGGCAGGAGGTCCGATAAAAACCACGCCTTCCTGCTCGCAGCGCTGGGCAAATAAGGGGTTTTCCGCCAGGAATCCGTAGCCCGGATGGATGGCCTGGGCACCCGTCTGCTTGGCTGCGGCAATGATCTTGTCCATGTTGAGGTAGCTCTCCACAGGTTCCGAAGGTCCAAGACATACGGCCTGGTCTGCCTCCAGGACATGCAGGGCATCCCGGTCGGCCTCGGAATAGACGGCCACCGTCTTGATGTCCATTTCGCGGCATGTTGCAATGATCCTCACAGCGATCTCTCCCCGATTGGCGACGAGTATTTTATCGAACATTGTCATCTTCCCCTGTTCATCCTATCTATGGGACCCCACACCCTTGTCCTCTCCCCATTGACCATGGGGAGAGGAGATAAAAAGCACCCATGCGTATCGGTATAGCCCCCTTCTCCATCTTTTTGTGGGAGAAGGATGGGATAGGGGTTGCGCCTTTATTGATTGCACCTTATGTATCTCCCTACATCCTGAAGATACCAAACCCCATTACATCGTCCCTGATTGGGGCGTTCAATGCGGCTGATATGGCGAGCCCCAGGACATTACGGGTGTCCACCGGGTCGAGAACCCCATCATCCCATAGGTTCGATGTGCTATAGTAGGCATCGCCCTGCATCTTGGCGGCATCCACAATGGGCTTCCGGATAGCCTCTTCTTCCTCGGCAGTCATTGGCGGCAGGCTTGCCTTGGCGTTCTGATCGTTCTTCAGGGTGATGAGCACTCCGGCCGCTTGCTCGCCGCCCATAACCCCGATCTGGGCATTGGGCCACATCCACAGAAACCGGGGGGAATAGGCCCTGCCGCACATCCCGTAGTTGCCAGCACCGAAGGACGCCCCCACAATGACCGTAAATTTAGGTACCGTGCAGGTGGAGACGGCATTGACCATCTTGTGACCGTCCTTTGTGATGCCGAGCCTTTCATACTGCCTGCCGAT
>JBEKLI010000177.1:0-5192 GCA_050010275.1 Desulfomonilia bacterium
ATCGGGATGAAAAAATCCGAGATCTCCTCGGTGAGCAGGTAGGTGCTGGTCACCCCTGCAGCGGCCATGGGTATGGGAAGCCCGGTGAAGTGTGTCATGGAGCCTGATGTGTCTACGTTGAACCTTGCAAGTCTTAAAGCGCCGCAGGCCACATAGAGGAAGGTTGCTATGAAACCGAGCCTGCCGAACGCGCTGAGCTGCCAGATATATACCATCATGGCGGGTGCCACGCCGAATGCGACCAGATCCGAGAGTGAGTCGTACTGCTTGCCGAACTCGGAGGTCGTGCCCGTCATCCGGGCCACTCTGCCGTCGAGACCGTCGATGAACCCGGCAATAAGGATAAGGATGGCTGCCCAGTGAAAATCTTTCTTCAAGGAGAACATGATAGAATAAAAGCCGCAGAACAGGCTCATGGTGGTGATGAAATTAGGGAGAAACGGCACGGACCTTTTGTGTTTTTCAACTCCTGCCGTGTCACGTTTTCTTCTCAATGGTCTCATGGGTCCTCCTTCCGATCACACTGGATCCGGCATGAACCTTTTGGTCCTTCTCACAGGTTGCGGTATATCCTTTTGGGAGATAACATTCAAGCAGCGAGCCGAACCTGATGAGGCCGATCTTTTCGCCCTGCTCCACTCTTTTTCCCGGTGTGAGCCAGCAGATGATCCTCCGGGCTATGAGCCCGGCCACCTGGTCGACCCGGAATATACCGTAGTCGGAATCGATATAGCTGACCATCCGCTCGTTTGCTTCGGTCTTCTTGCCAAGGCTGGCAACGCGGAACGTTCCGGGCTTGTAGAGTACATCGAGGACCGTGCCGGATATGGGTGCACGGTTTACATGTACACTGAAGACCGACATGAAGACAGCCACCTTGGTGCAGGGTCCGACCCTGCTCTCTTCGGTCTCGAAGACTTCGAGTACCATCCCGTCGGCAGGAGAGACCACGAGCCCTTCCCCTGCGGGCACGGTACGGTCCGGGTCCCGGAAAAACCAGGTGACGAACAACACCGGTATGAATCCCAGGATACGCAGCACAAGACTCCCTGTCAGGAAGAAAAACCCGAACAGTGCAGAGGCTATGACGATGAATGGAAAGCCTTCTTTCCGGATGTTCACCTTTTGCTTCCCCGTATCTCTGAGAGTTTTTCAGGTGGGTTACACCTCAGCTCCACCCACCCTGCATACACATCACTCATCACTAATTAACTTTCTTATCAACCTTCTTATCCTTGGATATCCAGGGCATCATGGACCGGAGCTGCGCGCCGATCTTCTCAACCAGATGCTCCTCACCCTTCTTGGTGAGCGCATTGAACCTGGGCCTGCCCGCCATATTTTCAAGGATCCATTCCCTGGCGAAGCTGCCGTCCTGGATGTCGGTGAGGATCTGCTTCATCCGCTTCTTCACATCCTCATCAACAAGGACCGGACCACGGGTGATGTCGCCGTACTGGGCCGTGTTGCTGATGGAGTAGCGCATGTTGGATATGCCGCCCTCGTAGATGAGGTCCACGATGAGCTTGAGCTCATGCAGGCACTCGAAGTAGGCCATCTCAGGCGCATAGCCGGCATCCACCAATGTCTCAAAGCCTGCCTGGATGAGCGCCGTCGTACCGCCGCAGAGCACTGCCTGCTCACCGAATAAATCCGTCTCGGTCTCTTCCTTGAAGGTGGTCTCCAGGATACCTGCCTTGCCGCCGCCCATGGCGCGCGCATAAGACAGGGCCAGCTTCTTTGTGTCCTTTGTCGGATCGGTATGGACGGCAATGAGCATGGGAACGCCACGACCCTGGGTGTATTCATACCTCACCATGTGGCCGGGTGACTTGGGCGCTACCATGAAGCAGCTTACGCCTTCGGGAGGCGTGATCTGGCCGAAATGGATATTGAAGCCGTGGGCAAAGACAAGGTACTTGCCCTTTTTCATATAGGGCGCGATCTCGGCGCGGTAGAGGGCTGCCTGAAGCTCATCGGGGATGAGCATCATCACCACGTCCGCCCATTTGGCGGCTTCGGCAGGTGTCATGACCTTAAGCCCGGCCTTCTTGACCTTTGCTGCGGAAGGGCTGCCTTCCCTCAAGCCGACAACTACATTCACCCCGGAATCTTTCAGATTGTTGGAATGGGCGAAGCCCTGGGAGCCGTAGCCCATGATCGCGACCTTTTTGGACCTGATCAGTTTGAGATCTGCGTCCTTGTCGTAATATACCTTCATTGATCACTCCTCCTCTTTGCCTGTATTTCTCTCTCCATCACGATGGTGCCTGAACGCACGAAATCGATAATGCCTACAGGGCTTAACAAATCAATAAATGCCTTAAGCTTGTCCTGGTCGCCAGTCAGCGCGAGCATGAAGGACGTATGGGATACATCAAGCACCTTGGCCCTGAAGATGTCTGCTATGCGGAGCACCTCGGCCCGGGTCTGCTCTTTCGCCTTGACCTTGATGAGTATCATCTCCCGCTCAACATAGCTCTTGTCCATGAAATCCACCACCTTGATGACATTGACGAGCTTGTTGAGCTGCTTTTTGATCTGCTCGAGCACCTGCTCGTTGCCGGAGGTGGTGATGACCATCTTTGATTTTGTCGGATCAAGGGTAGGTGCCACCGAGAGTGACTCAATATTAAACCCCCTGCCCGAGAACAGGCCCACGACGCGGGAAAGTACTCCGGCCTGGTTATCCACAAGTATGTCTATGGCGTGCCTCATGAATTACCTCATACCAGAAGCATGTTATTGATAGGTGCGCCGGCCGGCACCATGGGGTAGACATCCTCTTCTGGCTCCACGCGGAAGTCTACGAAGACCGGTCCTTTGATGGAGAGGGCCTGGCGGATGGCATCGGCCACATCAGAAGGATCCTCTACACGGATTCCATGGGCGCCATAGGCCTCGGCCAGTTTCACGAAATCCGGGGATACCTTAAGCGAGGTGTGTGAGTATCTGCCTCTGTAGAAGAGCGACTGCCACTGCCGCACCATACCGAGGAAGCCGTTGTTGATTATCATGACCTTCACAGGCAGGTTATACTGCACAACCGTGGCAAGCTCCTGGATGTTCATCTGGATTGAGCCGTCTCCCGCGATATCGATGACGACTCGCTCAGGGAAGGCCACCTGTGCGCCGATGGCGGCAGGGAAGCCGTAGCCCATAGTTCCCAGCCCACCCGATGTGAGTAAGAGCCTGGGCTTTTTAAATTTGTAAAACTGCGCGGTCCACATCTGGTTCTGGCCGACCTCGGTGGTGATAATGGTGTCATCCGGGGTAAGATCGTTGATCTTCTCGATGACGTACTGGGGCTTAATGCATGATCCCTGTTCATATCTAAGCGGCTGTTCGCGCTTCCAAACTTCGATGCGGTCAAGCCATGGCTGGATGGCATGATGGAGTTCATAAACATCACGCTGCTTGTCTTGAATATCTTCGAGCATGTCAGCCTGCACCATCTTGCAGTCGCCGACCACAGGAAGATCCACCCGGACGTTCTTGCTGATGGAGGTAGGGTCGATATCGATATGGATGATCTTGGCCTTGGGTGCAAATTCGTCGACCTTGCCCGTTACGCGGTCATCGAAACGTGCGCCTATTGCGATCAGGCAATCCGTCTCCGTTACGGCCATGTTGGACGCATAGGTGCCGTGCATGCCGAGCATGCCCAGCCAGAGCGGGTCATCCGCAGGAAAAGCACCGAGTCCCATAAGGGTAGTGGTTACGGGGATATGTAACTGCCTGGCAAAGGTGGTAAGCTCTTCTGATGAGTTCGACAGCACCACGCCTCCGCCGGCATAGATCACCGGCCGCTTGCTCTTCAGTATGGTGCCTACTATGCGTTTGATCTGGCCCATATGACCCCTGTATGTAGGGCAATATCCTTCCAGGTAAACCTTGTCCGGATATTTGAAATTGATGAGACCCCTCATGACATCCTTGGGGATATCTACGAGAACAGGCCCCGGCCTCCCGGTGGCGGCGATGTAGAAGGCCTCCTTGATTACCTTGGGGAGTTCAGCGCAGTCCTTGACCAGATAGTTGTGTTTGGTACAAGGCCTCGTGATCCCGACGGTGTCCGCCTCCTGGAATGCATCATTGCCGATGAGGTTGGTAGACACCTGGCCGGAAAATACTACGATGGGGATCGAGTCCATACAGGCTGTGGCGATGCCTGTTACGGTATTCGTGGCACCGGGACCGGAGGTGACGAGTGCCACACCCACGCGTCCGCTGGCACGGGCGTATCCGTCGGCAGCATGGACCGCACCCTGCTCATGCCGTGATAAGATAAACTGGATATCCGGCGCATCCACTATGGCATCAAAGATATCCAGCACGGCCCCTCCGGGATAGCCGAAGACATGCTTGACGCCTTCGCATCGCAGGGCCTCGATAAATGCGTATGCTCCTGTTATCTTCTTCATGCTCACCTGTATCTGATACCTCTGTATTTCATATTCATTTCAGAAAAAACCTGCTTCAAGCACCTATTCGCTCCGGTATCTGCGCAGGATCTCCTCAATCTTGTCCTTGCCTTGCAGCTTGAGTTTCTGGATTTCCTTGCGCCGAATCTCTTCTTCGGTACTTAGGTATCTCCTCTTATTCAGCTGATCAAGCTTATCTTCATACCCCTGATGCTCATCCCAGAGCTTCTTCAGCTCCTTGTCCTTGGGGATGAGCTTACGAATCAGTTGCAGATCCGTCTCTTCCATGTATTTCACCCCTTATTTTGATGGTAAGGTACATCTAGACCATAGATAATCCAAGCTGTCAACAGATGGTTGCGCCTTTAAGAATGCGACTTTCCAGGGGTTCATGCCCCCGGTATGAACACATTTGAGATACGGATCACGGCCCTAGGTGCCCATATATCTTTTTTACTTTTTTATTCTTTTATAGCAATGGAAAGGAAGAAGACCAAGAATTAAAATTTATCAAGACCGCTACCGATAGAGAGATAAGACTATGGACATATATCTGGCCCGGCAACCCATCTTTACCAGAAGCAAGGAGATCTATGCCTATGAGCTCCTCTTCAGGGGAGGCATGCAAAACAGTTTTCCCGGTATCGACGGCGACAGCGCTACCTCCCGTCTGTTATCCAACACCTTTTTCACCACTGGGGTTGAGCAGATCACGAGCGGTAAGAAGGCCTTCATAAATTTCACCAGAGAGCTCCTCGTCTTAAAGAT
>JBEKLI010000178.1:0-9670 GCA_050010275.1 Desulfomonilia bacterium
GGTGAGGTTTTGGCCTTTGACAATGCCGTTTTTTTCCAGCTCCTTGAGGAAGCCGTTGTAGGCATTCTTGTAGGGTTCGATGGCCGTGACCTGAAGGGCCTCTATCCGGGAAGTTTTCTCTGCAGCGGCACAGGGGATAGAAATTACTGCAAGAAGAAGTAAACAGATGATACAAAAACCGACTTTTTTCATATAGTCGCCCCTTTCTCAAAGGTAATCATCAAAGATGCCCATTCCATATCAATCGTCATTGTTAACGGGATAATTTTAATCCATTCCAACAGACTATATAAATGAACTTTCATTATTCCCTAACTACCCATAAATTCCATTAATTGACAAGTCATAATCCAGCGGTCTCTAAGAGATTGCATACCAGCATGCCATCGCTGTCCGAAGATATGCCATTCCCGTACGCAGGTAAGCGCTGTTTTGGAGACCCTCACGCAGGCCCTCCCGGGCCGTGAAAATGGTGCTTCAATGAAGACAAGACCGAGACGGCGGGGCTCATCTCTATCAGCGATTTGTGGATAAAGGCACATGGCTATTCCTGAGATTATCGTGTGCTCCATCATCGTGAACCGCCCTGTGCGGACCCGCTTGCAGGGGGGTGTGAGGACTGTGACTAAACACCTCCCGGCTACCCTATGAGGAGGTTATATAGTCCATTTGCTTTTTTTATAATGGAGGAAAGTTGCTCAAGCAATGGGCGAATTGGGACATCTGTGGCTTAATCCTGGACCCCGGATTCTTCTTAGATATGAATCTCTACAATATCCCCGTCCTGCATGACATGGTCGCGCTGGACCATCATTCCATCGTGGACAGACTTGCCCCAGATGCGGGCGTACTTGAGTTTGATGAGGAAGTCCTTGTGGATCCTGCCTGCCAGATCTTCAAGGGTGCTGTCTCTCGGGATGACAAAGGGTTCGTTCAGGTCGGGGTCTTTGCCGGGGTTCTTGGAGTAAACCCGGATCACACCGGACATATCGTAAATGCTCTTCATGAAGGCATCAGTGTTCCTGGCGTTCAGGATGGAGATGGGAAGTGAGAGCAGCTTGAGATCGGTCAGTTCCAGGAAGGTCTGGAAGTCTTCCTCCTGCTTGGGGCCGTCCACCTTGTTTATTACCATGAAGATCTTTTTGAAGAACACGGGCCTCTTGGTTCCTTCAGGCACATCAAATCCCTCGGGAAAGATTCTGGAGGATGTAAGGATCTCAACGATTTTCTCGTACTGATCTATGAGATCGGCAGTGATATCCAGGAGAATGACTACGATGTCCACCCTCCTCACCAGATCCATCATCAAAGGATCAATATACTCAGGAGTGATGGGCGGCGTGTCGATAAGCTGGAACTGGATGTTCTCAAACGGTGCCATACCGGGTGTGGGCTTGTGTGTGGTGTGGGGGAATGGTGCGATTTCGGGCTCGGCATTGGTCAGGGCTGCGATCAAGGATGACTTGCCTGTGTTTGGCGGCCCGATGACGATCACCTGGGCGGCCCCCTCCTTATCGATGGCAAACACACTTTTCTGCTTGGCCGCGCCCTTTTTCTTCCGGGCTTCTTCCCGGTGCTTGGATATCCTGTGCTTGATGTCTGCCTGCATCTTGTCCGTCCCTTTGTGTTTGGGGATGAGGGCAAACATTTCCTCTAAGGCTAAAATCTTCTCCTCGGTGGTCTTGGCCTCTCGATAGCGTCTTTCGGCTTCAAGGTATGTCGGCGGCAGATTAGCAGGCATAGTTTCAAACCACCCATAGTGCAGGAATCTATCCGTTGAGAGATACTCTCATACACAAAATCTCATCGGATTTCAATCAATGATAGGCTTGCTCAATTGTGTTATGGCTATTTGATTATCGTCAAGGACGAATAGAGTGGTGTGAGCGATTATCAAAGGGGCATAAGGGGGATTCGGCAAGGTATGACTATATGAATCCCCCCTCTTTATCAAGGGGGGGGATTGGTTGCCGATGATTTTCAGATTGCGTCCTTGCCGCTCTCTCCGGTCCTTACCCGGATAACCTCTTCTACGGGCAGCACAAAGATCTTGCCGTCTCCGATCTTGCCGGTCCTGGCGGACTCAACGATCTTTTTCACGACCTGATCCACCATGGGCTGATCCACAATGATCTCGATCTTGATCTTGGGCAGAAAATCTACCTGATACTCGGCGCCACGGTAGATCTCCTTGTGACCCTTCTGACGGCCGTGACCTTTGACCTCGGTAACCGTCATTCCCGAAATCCCGATCTCGCTCAAGGCCTGCTTTACGTCGTCGAGCTTGAAGGGTTTGATGATGGCTTCGATCTTTTTCATGCTTCCTCCTTCATGGAATGTCATGCCCCGTATGCGGTTTCACTGTGCTCACCGAGATCGAGCCCCTGCAGCTCAGTGTCTTCGGATACCCGCAGGCCCCACAGCTTGTCAATAACCTTCATCAGTATCCAGCTCGCACAGAACACATACAGGCCCACTGCAATGACCCCGATAAGTTGAGACAGGATCAAAGAAGTGTTACCTAAGAGCAGGCCGTTGGCACCGGTTGCGTTCACCATCTTTGTCGCAAATACTCCTACGAGCAACGTGCCAATGATACCGCCCACACCGTGTATACCCACCACATCGAGACTATCATCATACCCGAATCGCGACTTGGATGCAACGCACGCGTAACAGATTAATCCGGCAAGACAACCGATGATGATAGCAGAGTTCGGGCCCACAAAACCCGAGCCGGGTGTTATGGTGGCCAACCCGGCCACTGCACCGGAGGCGGCACCGAGGGTCGTGGGCTTTCCCCGGTGTATCCATTCCACAATGATCCAGGTAGTCAGCCCGGCCATGCCTCCGAGATGGGTTGCCACAAATGCACTCACTGCCACTCCATCTGCAGCCAGGGCGCTCCCGCCGTTGAATCCGAACCATCCGAACCACAGGAGCCCTGCGCCCAGCAAGGTCATGGGCAGGTTGTGGGGTATAAAGTTATCCGTGCCATAGCCTTTCCTTGGCTTGATCACCATTATGGCGGCAAGCGCTGCAGCACCACAGGAAAGATGCACTACGAGGCCGCCTGCAAAGTCCAGAACACCCAAGTTTTTCAGCCAACCACCTGTACCCCACACCCAGTGGCACACAGGATTGTAAACGATAATGGCCCAGAGGAAGCTGAAGAGGAGGAAGGGGCCAAAACGCACCCGTTCTGCAAAGGCACCGGTGATGAGTGCCGGTGTGATAACTGCGAACATGCACTGGAATATGGCAAATACAAGATGGGGAATAGTGGGGCCATACGCAGGATTCGGGCTCAAGGATACGCCGCTGAGGCCGAACCATGAGAGGTTGCCGATTATGCCGGAGATATCGGGGCCGAAAGACATGGAGTATCCGAAATAGACCCACTCAATGCTGATGAGGGCAATCATGATGAAGCTCTGCATAATGGTGCCGAGCACGTTCTTGGCGCGCACCATACCGGCATAAAAGACTGCAAGTCCCGGTGTCATGAGCATGACGAGTGCTGCAGAAATCAGTACAAAGGCGGTATCGGCCTTCTCAACGGGTATCATAGGTTAAGCCTCCTCATAAGGGATTCTAAGCTCTGTGTATATTCAGCAAATGGGATGCCATGTTTTCATATTGTTCCGATTTATATAAAATCTTCTCAAGAATGTTTACAGATGCGGGTTTTTAGTGATCAACGACATTTTTTTACGAAAATGCATTGAAACAAAATTGTCGATATTTATAATGATTGGCACAATAATGTTTTATAATGCCGGATGAATGACAGACTAATCATACGCTTTTGTATCAGAGACTCTGAAAAACCGTCGGAGATAATACTTAAGAGACCAGATCGCTAAGGAACAGCGTCATGGCTTCACGAAGCTGGTTCTGAAAGCGGCTCTCACTTGCAACAAGTTATCAGGAAATACTAAAGTTTCTCCTTAAAGAATTTTATGAAATCTTGCTTCAGCATCTTTACGGATCTCCCTTTTTCATCGATCAATTCACGTCTTGACAACTCCAGATTTAATACATCAAGGGGTGGATGTAGTCCTACATTTTCTTCGATACAATGAACTTGATAGGTTTTCCCGGGAATGAAGGTAAATCGTGGAGGTTTCTTCTTACACATGGCTTTGACATTGAATCCCTCATACCCGCCATAGGTGCCTAGTTTTTCATGATCTCCCATAATTTATCTCCTCCATGATGACTAGGATGGGAAAGACATAATAGCGACGAGATGGCCTTAGTCAATAGGATGATAAAAAAAGGCGGGAATGGCGAGACCTGCTCATAGAGGTATCGCCATTAAGATATCCTTGATCTTATCGATATCCTGATCTTTGGCCACGATCTCTATCTTTATCTTGGTTAAGGCAGTTCACTGAGTTTCCTGCTGATCTCAAAGAGGAGAGAAGGCTCCTTGATCTCGCGGGACTCATTTCTCACACCCATATCTTGTGCTTTAATAAGTCGCCCTCTCCGCCTCTAAAAGGGCGGAGAGGACATAACGACAAATGTCGGGATGTTAGTATATGAATATCGGGAACGAATCGGGGTTTTTCCTGAAGCAGGTAACATCGTCGATCTTTTCAATTCCGGGTCCATTGAGCATCGCATAGAGCGACCTCTCTCTACCAATCCCTGCGCCCAAGGTATTCAGGAAGTAAGGTTTCCCCTTTTCATTTTTCAAGAATACCGCGGTAAGGAAGGGACCATACCCATCCAGAATCGAGATGTTCTGTAGTATCCCGACCTCAAATTTGGGCAACTCGGGAATGATCGTCTTGTCGATGAGAAGTCAATTTTTATACCTGATATCAGAGGTCTCAATACAAATTATGGATCAATTATGATCCAATATAATTTATATTGAACAAATAAGTATCACCATATTGCAATTAAACAATAATGGTCCTTATTATGATACATATTATTGGTTAATTATCTGATAATTATTATAATAACAAACAGTTATATGATTATTACTCTGATGGCACCATCATTGCAATTGCCGTTTTATTCCGCAAAAGAGGAGGATATCACATGATCAATTCAGGTGATACAGCTTGGATGCTTGTTGCAACCGCACTCGTCATGGTCATGACGCCGGGTCTCGGGCTGTTCTACGGGGGGATGGTCCGCTCCAAGAATGTGCTCATTCGGTCCGGACATAGGCGGATTCATTGGATCGCTGGACTGGGCGGGCCTTAAAGGGGTCGGCTTAAGTCCGGGGCCGTACTCGGACAAGGTTCCGCACCTTATGTTTTGTTCATTCCAGCTCATGTTCGCCATCATCACACCGGCCCTTATCACGGGGGCCTATGCCGAACGCATGAAGTTTTCGGCCTTTGTTCTCTTCACCATACTGTGGTCCACACTGGTGTATTTTCCTCTCTGTCACTGGGTATGGGGCGGCGGCTGGCTCGGGAAGATGGGTGCCCTTGACTTTGCAGGCGGGACGGTCATCCATCTTAACTCGGGGGTTGCTGCGCTTGCAGCCGTACTCATCATAGGGAAGAGGAAAGGCTACCACCGTGATCCGATATATCCCAACAACCTGACATTGACCATGCTCGGTGCAGGACTGCTCTGGTTCGGGTGGTTCGGCTTCAATGCCGGAAGCGCTGTGGCATCCAACGGCGTGGCGGTTCTCGCCTTTTTTGCCACTCAGATTGCGACGGCAACGGCAGCACTCTCGTGGATCATCTTTGAGAAGATCATCAGGAAGAAGTCGACGACATTGGGTTTTGCATCCGGCGCAGTCGCAGGCCTTGTGGCCATCACCCCGGCATCCGGCTTTGTAACACCCTTGCCGGCCATGGTCATAGGGTTTGTAGCCGGCATGATCTGCTATTTTGCCGTACTGGCCAAGGACGGATTGGGGTACGATGACTCATTGGATGTTGTTGGGGTACATGGAGTCGGCGGCCTCTGGGGTGCGCTTGCAACAGGCCTTTTCGCTTCGGTCGGTGGAACGGGTCTCTTCTATGGCAATCCGCATCAGTTAGTTGTCCAGGTCATTGCTTGTCTAACGGCAATAGGGTTCTCGTTCATCATGACCTCCATAATCCTTTTGGTGGTGAAGAAGATCACGGGTCTGAGGGTTGAAGAGGAAGAAGAGATGCAAGGACTCGACCTGAGCATGCACGGTGAGACCGGATATTATCTCAGATAGGGGTGAACAATGAAAAAGATCGAGGCTATAATAAAACCTTTCAAGCTTGACGAGGTCAAGGGTGAGCTGCAGGCGATAGGGATCAGCGGCATGACCATTACCGAGGTGAAGGGACATGGGCGCCAGAAAGGACATGTAGAGATATACAGGGGAGCCGAGTACACGGTAGACCTGATCCCGAAGATCAAGATAGAAGTGGTGGTATCATCCGAGATGGCTCCTAAGGTGGTAGATACCATTATGAAGTCTTCCCGGACCGGGAAGATCGGCGACGGCAAGATATTCATCCAGCAGGTCGATGATGTAATCAGGATACGGACCGGTGAGTCGGGGGAAGGTGCGATATAAGTGAGCAGTGAACCAAGCGTCAGGCTCAAAATCTCACACAATGCTGCATCCGGTCACTGTTCATGATCACTGATCACTAAATTATGGATGGAAGAATCCTCTGCACAGAACTTACTGAACGGACTGACAGAACCATTACCGGCCTATTCGAAAGCCGGTTCGGCACAAGCAGTCCAAAATGGTCCATCGTAGCCGTGGGTGGATACGGCAGAAATGAACTTTGCCCCTTCTCCGATATTGACCTCCTGCTCCTCGCACACCGCAGAACAGGACATGCCGAGATTGAAAAGGCACTTAAAGATATGATGTACCCTCTCTGGGACGAGGGGTATACGGTAAGTTATAGTGTTCGCACAGTCAAACAGGCATTACGCTACACGAGAGACGATTTTTTCTTCCGGACATCATTGCTGGATGCGCGATTTGTCTGCGGATCTAAAGAGCTCTTTGATGAGCTGCTTCATGGAATGGGCAAGGATAAGCGCTTTAGAGACACGAAAGGCTTCCTCGTAGACCTGAACGCACATGTGGAAAAACGGCACAATAAGTGCGGAGATGCTTCTTATTACCTTGAGCCGGACATCAAGGAAGGGAATGGGAGCCTAAGAGATTATCACTGTCTCATGTGGGTAATCAAGGCGGCATCGTTTGACCCAAAGGCCCGTTACATCCCCTCATATATCAGTCCTGTGGACCGCGAGGAGCTTGAAGATGCCTTGGATCTTCTTCTTAAAATACGCTATACCCTCCATGATATATCGGGTAGAAAAAACGACCGGCTGTATTTCGAGTACCAAGGGGCCTTGGCTGCCGAACTGGGGTATAATGGTAACGGTTATGAATCTGCTGCAGAACTTTTCATGAGGCAGTTTCACCGTTGTGCCCTTACGGTGAAATCCTTATCTGAAGCCGTGCTCTCCCAATATAATTTGGCGTTGGGACTTAAACGTAGCCGGGGAGACAAGCTGCTCGATGACAATTTCCGGCTCACCTCCGGCCAGATTTCTTTTACTGATCATCGAAAAATCATGGAAAAGCCGGAGTTGATTCTCAAGGTATTTACCCACATTTCATCTCTTGGTGTGACTATGTCCATCGAGGCGCGTCATCATGTCAGGAACGCCTTGGAACTACTTTCTCAAGTGAGAGAGATCATGGATGCGAAAGAGGACTTTCTGACAATCCTGGCCGGGAGGTACCCTGCCCTGGCACTGACTGCCATGCTGGAGACCGGAGTTCTCGAACGTTTTATACCCGATTTCGGGTCTATCAAGGGCCGCACTCATTTTGATGCTTTCCATACCTACACCACCGATCTGCACAGCATAAAAACGGTAGATGAATTGAAGGCCCTTGAAAATGAAGACCCTGAGCTCATTGCAGCCGTGTCGGATAAAGCAGTGTTGTATGTTGCCGCACTCCTTCACGACATAGGGAAAGGATTAGGGAGACCCCATGCTATTACAGGGGCGCCTGTTGCACAGGGCATAGCCGGATCGCTCGGGTTCTCTGAAAAGCGCGCAGATCTTGTTGCCTTTCTCGTGCGTTATCATCTCCTTTTGCCCGACACGGCTTTCAGGAGAGACCTCTCTGAGGAAAAAGTGGCTCTGGATTGCGCCAGGCTTGCACGTGACGAACAGACCCTTACCATGCTCTATCTCCTTAGCGTTGCCGATGCAAGGGCGACGGGCCCCCGTGCATGGGATGAATGGAAGGCGGCTCTGTTACGTGAGCTCTACCTGAAGGCTGCTCACAGCCTGCAGCGGGGTATTCTCCGGGATCCCGACAACATGATCATCCTGGAAGAAAGGTGGAACCAACTCATCGCCGATGTCCCTGCAGAGCAAGGTTCACGGCAGGGAGGGAGGCTGTGGGCGCTTCCCCAGGCCTATATCCTCCATACTGAGACCGAGGATATAAAGCACCACCTCGAACTAAGTGGCGGTCTAAAAAATCCGAACGATATCATGGTGGACGTCCAGGTCAAAGGTGAGCATGCTGCCGTTACCATCATTACCCGGGACAGGCCCGGCCTCTTTGCCATGCTCACGGGTATCCTCACTATCAACCACCTGGAAATTATTTCTGCAAAGATCTTTACGTGGCTCGACGGCATAGCAGTTGATGAGTTCACGGTTCTGACTCCATGGAAGGATTATGCAAACTGGGGCAAGATTACCGAGCAATTCAGGCTTGCAGCTATGGGATCACTGGATATCAATGAGTGTATTTCTTCCACAAGGCCAATCAAGAATGGTTCTATGATACACTCCTCATCGATTCCCGTGGTCAACCTTGACAACAACAGCTCAGACTTCTTCACGGTGATCGATGTGCATTCACCACAAAGGTTCGGGCTCCTCTTCCGCACAGCTCAAACCATAGCTGCACTTGGTCTTGATATCCACCGGGCATTCCTGTCACATACCGGCGATCCATGCACGGATGTCTTCTACGTTGTTGACGAGTTTGGGGAAAAGATCACCGATGAGGAGCTTGATTTTCGCATAGTGGTCGAGATTACCAATGCGATATCCAAATTGAGTGATCAGTGATTACTGACTAGTTACTAATGATCAAGTGCTTACTTTTCACTTTAATCTATTACCTAAGCCTTGCAGGATTTTCTATTCTCTATTCACTGGTCACAGGTCACTATCTACAGAAAAGCCCTTTCGCCCCCCCAATCCAATAGGGCGAAAGGGCTTCTTTAGTATTCCCGATATCTATCTAAAAGAGAAATATCGGGTATGTGTCAGGGTTCTTTCCGAAACAGGTGATGTCGTCGATCTTTTCGATCTTGTCACCCTTAAGCAATGCATAGAGCGACCTCTCGATCCCTATGCCTGCGCCGAGGGTGTCGGGAAAATAAGCCTGTCCCTTCTTGTTCAACATGTGGACGGCGGTCAGGAAGGGACCGTACCCATCGAGTGCTGCAATATTCTGGAGCATGCCGTCTTCGAAGACAGGCGCCTCAGGAATGATCCTGTTGTCGAGGAGCCTCTGAATTATCGGCTCATAGAGCCACTCCCTGAGGGCTCCGGAGACGATCTCCAGGGCCGGGGTGAACTTGTTTGTCTTCCTGAGCAGCGATTTTGCGCAGATGTCGTAGTTGTAGATCATGTCGGATGT
>JBEKLI010000179.1:0-7046 GCA_050010275.1 Desulfomonilia bacterium
GAAGGAGTCGCCACTTGCCCATCGTGCAAAAGCCGCCAGGTGGATCTAATCGACCGACAAGTTGCAGCGGACAAGCCGAAGGAAACCATCCTCAGCTGCTCCTATTGCGGCTGGTCCGAAGTTATTGCTGTTGACCGATTGGCTCCCATCGGATTGGATGTGAAGAAACGTAAGGGTTCTGCAGGCTCGAAACGCCGCAAGAAGGCGACGCAAGTCCCGAAAGAGTCGAAATGATGAGGCTATTGCGGTTTAGTTAGCGACGTGTGGGGTGCTAAAGGAGAGGATGAAGGCGTCCTTCAATTATTGAACAACGCGGCTGATTTTGTTGTTCAACGGATAGCAAAGAACGCGCGCCAACTGGAGAGCGGCGTTATACCCCTAAGAGATTGATATGAAATTTCACCATCATGACCTAGAAATCGAGTTGGATGATACCTGGTGGGAAGAAGCAGATATGAAAAGCTTCACTCCATCAACAAATGCTTATTACACAAATATTGAAGCTGCTGATGGAAAGGAAATATTTACAGTTAAAATTGTTGAAGTTAGTCCAGTCAGAAGAAATCCTGGTGTTGGTATTTTTAATAATAGTGCGGAGGCTACTGCAAAGGATCGAGTAATATCAATCCTCACTGGTTTCCGTACTGGTTCTGCTATCCCACCAGTTGAAGTTGTTTCAGAGCCTGAAGGGAGCAATTTTCGCTACAAGCTCGTTCATGGCACCCATAGATTCTATTGTTCTTTAGCTGCTGGTTTCTCACATGTCCCAGCAATAAAGGGTTTCGACATTAATACATTGGATAGTTAAGGCATAACAACGGCATCCACAGGACGGCTGGGGCCGCCGGTGATGCCAAGCATTTTGTCTTTATCCCCCCCTTGAACCCGGTGAGCGAGCGCAGAAAAATCCGGGGAAAAGCGGCGGCTGTCTGAGCGGAGTGAAACGGAGCGAGTTCTGCCGCGGCCCGGATTTTTCAAGCGAGCGAACGGACCCTTTAGGGCGGGTTCAGGGGGTGCCCTTTCTTTGGTTCATTTCTTTGGGCAAGCAAAGAAATGAACAATAAGAAAACAGCAGGCTTTCAAGAAAATGGATGAATAGAACGATAAAGTGGATCGATGTACAGCAAATTCCATCTTGACATGAATATGGGCTGCTGTTTTGATGGCACCATGACGAGGCGAGCGATTGCATGCTTTGCGGTCTCTGCCCTTTTGCACATTTTTGCCCTGATGCTCCCCTTTACGCTCATGACGTTGCCGATTCATCCTCTTTCCCTGCAGAAAGATATTTTTACAGTAGACCTGGTGGCTGCTCCATCGCAGAACAGCACATCGCTTGAGCAGCAGGCTTCGGCCGATCAGCCGGCCGGCCGACAGGCCGCACCGCAGGTCAAAGAAGAGGCCGGGCAGCAAGAAGCACAATCCGGGGGCGGAGTAAGTTTCAAGGCCGACCGCACAGTGGGGACGAGTTACCTTGACCTTTTAAAGGCCAGGATATTCCTCGTGTGGAAATACCCGGATGAAGCCATCCAGAATGGTCAGGAAGGCAAGGTGAGCATCTCGTTCGAGCTGAACAGCAATGGAGAGCTCATCGACATCGGCATCCTGAAAAGCTCCGGCTCCAGCAGCCTCGATACCGCCTCAACTGCCGCAGTCAAACAGGCAAGCCCGTTCGGACCACTCCCTAAGGATATCAGTGACAAGCCTCTGAGGATAACCGGTCAATTCTGCTATGTGCTTGATTAGTTCATCGCGACTTTCTGACAACTCTTTCTAGAGAAACCCAACAGGTTTCACAAAGGCTTTACTCACTACAATCCTTTCCCATCCAGGCAACATTTGCTTCCCCATAGTGAAAATTTTCCCCTTAACCATGGGGCCTGCAAACGTGAAACCATGGAGATTCCTTGCTTGGCGGTATGTTGGCACCATGGTTGCTGAAAGGATTGCCAATGACGTATATGGAGGGTTCATGCAGTCAGCATTAGATGCGCTTATGGGAATCGCCAGCGGAGGCGCTTGTTGCGAATCCCCAGGCGTTACCCTTGTTGCAGTACATATCCATATTGAGCTCCTTGGGCCTGAACAGCACGGATGCCAAGGCACTCCTATCAGGCATGGGGTCTGATATCTCTGATGAGGGGTTAAAGTCTATCCTGGCCTCATGCGGGATCAATGATGCAGACATTACGCAGCTCATGACTGACCCGAATCTGACGGCCGGCCTCAAGGACAAGCTTGCCGAGACGGTATCGACCACGGTCCACCAGGAACTCGGCAGTACGGATCTGGATAAGATGGTAGAGCAGTTGACAGAAGACCAGCAGACCTTTGATGCCACGGTTTCAGCGTTCATCGCACGTTCGGGGATTTCTCAGGGTCTTGACTCCACGAAGAGCGACCCCTCGACCTCGAACAATAAAGCCTCTGCCGAGACCAAGGCCCTCGCAGAGATCATGAGGACCGTAAATACATTCCTGAAGGACCCTGAAACTGCACCTGCAAAGAATGCCGATCCCGGCTCCATGGATGTCCTCAAGGCCCAAATCAAACCGGTATCCTCTGAACAGGTTGTTTCCGATACTGTGACCCAGCCCATGCCCGAGGTCCTGGAGGCGGCTGCGACATTGGAAAACACCTTCAATATTCCAAAGAAAACCTTGCAGGATCTTTTCTTCTCAACAGACACGCAGGTACGGCAGGCTGCCCTTGATGATGCGACATCACATATCTTAGACTATCTCAAGGCCAATGGAGGGAAAGATCTGCCCAAACAAGTTACCGGTGCATTGAGCCTGCTCAAGGGCACCCTTTCAAAGGATGAATTTGTCAAAGTCGAAGATGTGTTCAAGTCCGTGAACCCGGATCTTGCGTCGAACACCCAGCCGTTCACCTTTGATAAAAATGTCCTGCAAACTCTTGCCAAGAGCTTTGGCGATGAGCCGGCCATCATCCAGAGCCGTTACACCGATTCCGTTATGGACCAGATGAAGCAGGCAATCCCCGGGGGCATAAAGAGCTCAGAGGGTTCGATGACCTTGAAGCTCAATCCACCCATGCTGGGAAGGGTGGATGTAAACATCAAATTGGAGGATGGACAGATCACGGCATCATTTAAGGTAGACCAGAGCGTCACCCGCGACATCCTGCAGCAGAACATGCATATCTTAAAGGATGCCCTGACAGATCAGGGGATCAAGGCCACGCAGTTCGTAGTGACCACCGATACCTTCGACTCTCGGGACCACCAAGGCAATCCCCTTGCATGGGCAGGATATGAGCCGGGTCAAAACGGTTCCTCCAGACAGCAGGGCAGCCAGCAGGATACAGCAGACCCCGGTAAGGGACGTGATGAATACTTTAACGGCTATACACCCGTTCAGGGTTACTCCGAACAGGGCGGGCTCGATATTTTTGCCTGAAAAAAGGAGGTAATTACCTTATGTCAACAGTAGGATTAGACAACATTCTTTCAAACCAAGCGACAACGGCTGCGTCATCAACGACATCGACGAGCCAGACCACGGCCTCGTCTGAAAAGGACATGTTCCTGAACCTGCTGGTGAAGCAGCTCCAGTACCAGGACCCGCTGAATCCTGTCGAGAACACCGAATTTGCCTCACAGCTCGCCCAGTTCTCTTCGCTTGAGGCGCTCACGAACATGAAGGACAGCATCAATACGATGAGCACGGTCCAGAACTCTATGAACAGCATGCAGGCCATCTCGTTTATGGGAAAACAGGTGAACGCCAGCGGCAATACCATCAACTATACCGGCAGCAGCTCTACCATCAACTACAATGTAGGAAACAATGCAGCGGATGTCGTTGTCAAGATCTATAACTCGAGCGGAATGACCGTGCGCACCGTAGATCTGAAAAATGTCCAGCAAGGGGATAACACATATACCTGGGACGGCAAAGACGACAGCGGCTCAACGCTCGGCACCGGCACATATACGTTCAAAATCGGTGCCACGGACAATAGTGGAAGCGCTGTCACCACCACTACGAGCACGAGCGGTACGGTCACGGGTGTGAGGTACGACGGAGGGAATGTCTATCTCGAGGTCGGCGACAAGGAAGTAAGCTTATCTGAAGTGAGTAAGATCTCCAACTAATGAAAGGATAAAAAAAAGGAGGCTTATATGGGTATATCCAGTTCATTATATTCCGGAATCAGCGGTCTTTCCGTGATGAGTGAGGCCATGAGCGTCATCGGTGATAATATCGCCAACGTGAACACCATCGGCTATAAATCGAGTAGCGCAACGTTCCAGGATGTCTTGGCGCAGTCCGTGGCAACGGCATCGGGGACGTCACAGGTCGGGCGCGGCACGCAATTGGGGGTAATTTCCCCGCAGTTCGTGCAGGGATCTTTCCAGTCCACCTCAAACGCCACCGATCTTGCCATAGGCGGCAACGGCTTCTTCATCGTTTCTCCCAAGAATGAAAATACCGCATACTATACCAGGGCCGGCCAGTTCCAGTTCGATTCACAAGGAAACTTCGTCAACTCTTCAGGGGATGTGGTCCAGGGGTGGGGCCTCGATACGAACGGCAATGACGTGGGGACCTTGAAGGACATCAAACTGGACACGTTCACCTCACCGCCGTCGGCCACGAGCAAGCTCACTGCAATCACGAACCTCGACAGTACCGCTACATCGAATGCCGACAGTCTCTTTGCAAAATGGGCCGGGACCGACCCCGTTACCGGAACAGACTCCACTTCCCCGATCGCGGATACGTCTTACGGTTATTCGACCACGGTGCAGGTTTATGACTCACAGGGTAATTCACACGATGTCACCATCTACTATGACAAGCTGAGCGCTGCCAGCGAATACGGTGAAGGCACACCCGATACGAACAATTCCTGGGAGTACATCGTGACCTGCAAGCCCAGCGACGACCTCAGGGCGGGATTTGTTGGCACAGCTCAAAAGGGTGTTCTCATGAGAGGGACCCTCACCTTTGATGCCACAACCGGTGATATCTCATCGGTTAGTGCCTTTACCGATGACAGCGGCGCCAATCCTGCACTACCGGCCAATTGGACGGAGGCAAGCTTCTCTGCGGACGGATATCCCGAGTACACCACCCAGTTTGTCTCAGGCGTCGACCAGACGGTTTCGCTCGAAACGGGTATCCGCAGCACGAGTGGGACATGGAATGCCGGAGGTGCGGCTAATGTCGGCGCCATTACAGCCCTTGCTCCCTTGCCGACATCCACCTGGCAGCCGGAGGCCCAGACATCAACCCAGTATGCCGCTTCATCCACCACCACCTACCAGACCCAGGACGGATACGGGCCGGGATTCCTGAACAGCATTTCGGTGGATACCAAAGGCATCATGTCCGGCAGCTACAGCAACGGCCAGATTCTGAAACTCTTCCGGGTAGGCCTTGCCAAGTTTAACGACCAGCAGGCGCTCACCAAGGTGGGTAACAGCCTATGGAGCGCAAACAGTGCATCCGGTGATGCCATAACCGGCCATCCGGGTGACAACGGCCTGGGCAGCATCTCATCCGACTCGCTGGAACAGTCGAATGTGGACATCGCCACCGAGTTCGTCAATATGATCACCACCCAGCGGGGGTATGAGGCGAACTCAAAGGTCATCACCACGGTCGATACCATGCTACAGGATCTGATCCAAATCATACGGTAACACGTAAGAGCCGATCCCTTCGGGCGTCCGGATTCGCGGCCCGGATGCCCGAAGGCGTCAAACTTATGACTTGTCCAGTCAGGATTTTCGGTATCGGGTAATCATCTATCTTATTGAAAATAAAGGTATAGTTAATAGTTCTCCTTCGTGGCACACCCCTTGCTTTCTCGCTTACGGTAATCCAGATAGTACGCGGTAAGGGGTTTGTATGGATCTTGCGACGATTATTGGAGTGTTCGTGGCCTTCGGGATGGTCTTCATGGGGATCATATCCGGGAGCCCGTTGACCCTATTTGTTGATATCCCGAGTGTAATGATCACCATCGGGGGGACCTTCGGGATCATCTTCATCAATTACCCCTTGCGGGATGTATTCGGGGTCTTTGGTGTTATCAGGAATGTCTTTTTCACCCAGCACCGCGAGGTACACGGGTTGATCCCCATTTTCGTCGATTTTGCTTCCCGGGCGCGCCGGGAAGGGATCCTTGCATTGGAGAGCCTTGCAGAAGAGCTCAGGGACCCGTTTTTTAAGCAGGGTCTGGAACTCGTTATCGACGGACTCGAACCCCAGTCGATTCGCGAAATCCTGGAGACCGAGATCGACCACATCGAGCGTCGCCACACAAGGGGCGCAGACATCCTCAATTCTTTAGGCACATTCGCCCCGGCCATGGGTATGCTGGGTACACTCATCGGGCTTATCCAGATGCTGCAATCCATGTCGGACCCTTCAACCATCGGACCATCCATGGCAGTGGCGCTCATAACCACCTTCTATGGCTCTATCATGGCGAACCTGATTGCCCTGCCCATGGCGGGCAAGCTTACCATGCGCTCCAGGGAGGAGGTTGTTGAGAAGGGCATGATCATCGAGGGTATCATGTCCATCTCGGCAGGCGACAACCCCAGGATCGTGGAGAGGAAGCTCCATTCGTTCCTTGCCCCGGCGCTCAGAGAGCCGGTGATAGGCCGTATACGCGGTGAATAGCAATGGCCAGAAAAAAAGTTGTCTATATCGAGAAGCCCATGAACGTGACGATGTACCTGTTGGCCTCACTCTTTCTCTTCCTGCTCACGTTCTTCGTCATCTTGAGCTCTGTGAGCGTTATGGACAATAAACGACAGAAAATGGCCATTGGCTCGGTCAAGGGGGGCTTTGGTATACTGCCCGGCGGCAGGAGCCCTTTTTCATCCACAGGCCCCAAGAATATCCTGCCCCAGAGCCCTCCTATGGAGAGAGGCCTGATGGACCTTCAGAGCATCCATAACTCACTTGCCGACACCGGGATCATCAGCGGTATCAGCGTGACAGGGGGAAGGCTCGGGGCGACCATCACCATCAAATCACCCATCCTCTTCGAGGGGCAGACAG
>JBEKLI010000180.1:0-5160 GCA_050010275.1 Desulfomonilia bacterium
TATCGTATTGCCGGCCTTCCATGACAGCGGGTCATGGCTCGCCTGGGATGAGTCCGGGCCGCGTCTGTGTTCATTTTCACAATAAAATATAGGCTTAAAGTGGCAGGGGCTCGAAGGCAATCCTTGTCATCCCGACAGTGCAATCTTGGCGATCATGGGCGCTGCGATGAATACACCTATGGTGCTTCCCAGGTTGGCCATGAAGAAGACCAGCAGAATCCTGGCAATGGGGTTTTTCCACCAGCCCTTCACCGAGAGGATGTCGTCATGGATTGTCTCAAAGTCAGATACTTTTGGCTTCTTCAGATATGCCTCGCTTAAGCCTGCAAACCATCCCGAGGGAACGGTGTGAACGATGGTCGTTATGGGGGAGACTAGTGCTGCAATGATCACCGTCACCGGGTGGGCAAGGGCAAGGATTGTGGTTAATGCAGTGCAGACCATGGTGGAGACAACCCACCACTTGATCATATCATAGCCCTGTTTGGGGCTGCCGTAAAAGAATACGGAAACTATCACGGCAAGTATGGAAAGCGGGATAATCCATTTTATAATGCCGGCCCTCTTCGGGGGGACCTCTTCAAGCCGCGCCAGATCTTCCACGGGATGGTCAAGCTGGCCCACGAGCCCATGCAGGTGACCAGCCCCTATGACTGCAAGTACCTTGCCTGTTGAAATATCTGCCAACTTGCGGGCCATATAGGCGTCGCGCTCATCGATGAGCACCTCTTTAATCGTAGGGGCGTACTTGGCCATCTCCTCCACCGCAGTGGTGAGCACATCCTTTTCTTTGAGCTTTTCAATATCCTTTTCATCGATCTCTTCAGCCGCAAAGATAGCGAGGAGCGATGCGTAGATCAGCTTCATCTTCCTCCATAAGGAGAGTCCCCGCCATGCCCGTGCCAGGGTGATCTGAACGTTCCTGTCCACAAGCACTACCTCGATGCCTAAAGCCTCGGCCTCCTCGATGGCAGCCCGCATCTCGTCACCCGGCTTCACCCCGAGCTTTTCACCAATGCGCCTCTGGAAAGAAGACATCACGAGGCTGGCCATAAGGAAGGCCGCCTTCTTCTCTTTTATGACCTTGAAGATATCCATGTTCTGCCAGGCTAAGGGATTCTTCATGACATCATACCGGGCCTGACACAGCTCGACAGCTACGGTATCAGGCCTGGTCTCCTGGATGGCGGACCGGACTTCCTCAACAGAGGTCTTGGAAACGTGCGCGGTGCCTACAATAATGATCTCTTTGCCCGACAGCTGTATCTTCTCAATAGACATTTGGTGCCTCGTTCTTACATGACCGGCCTGTTTTATCAATAATCATTTTCTCAAAAAGACAAGCTCGGAGAGTTCCTTCCTCTGAGGATTGCCGAAAATCGGCTCGGCCGGATAGCCCAGGGCGATCACCGCCATGAGCTCATAGCCCTCCGGCGCCTCAAGAAGGAGCTTAAGCTCTTTTCCGCTTTTCAGGATCTCCCCCAGCCAGACACCCCCGAGCCCCAGCGCGTGGATCGTAAGGAGCATGTTCTGGATGCAGGCCCCGACGGCCTGCACATCCTTGGTATGGTGATAGCTGGTGGCGGTATCAAGGAAAACTGAAATGAGCACGTCGGAGCCCTGAACGACCTTGCCGTATCGGGTCAGCCCGCTCACCATGTCCTTGAGGTTTTTATCTCGGATGACGGCAAACCTCCAGGGTTGGTTGTTCATGCCCGAGGGGGCCCACCTGCCCGCCTCCAGTATCTCATTGACCAGATCATCACCGACCTCTTTGTCTGTGAAGGCCCTGATACTCCTGCGGGTCTTAATGAGATCCAGCATGCGCGCCTTCCTTGGTTGAAGCTGTGGTCAAGAGGTATGCGTCGATGAATGGTGTGATATCGCCATCCAATACCGCACCCACGTTACCCACCTCCAAATTGGTGCGGTGGTCCTTAACGAGCTGGTAGGGCTGCAGGACATAGGAACGTATTTGTGAGCCCCAGGCAATATCCTTCTTGCCCTTAGAAAACTCGTTCATGCGCTCCTTCTGCTTCATCTCCTCCAGCTCATAGAGCTTTGATGCCAAGAGCTTCATAGCAAATGCCTTGTTCTTGTGCTGGGATCGCTCGTTCTGACACTGGACAACGGTATTCGTGGGCAGGTGGGTGATCCTTACGGCCGAGTCGGTCTTGTTCACGTGCTGGCCGCCATGGCCCGAGGCACGATATGTGTCTATCCGCAAATCTTTCTCATCGATATTGATGTCTATGTTCTGGTCCACCTCGGGTGTTGCGAGCACGGAGGCGAAGGATGTGTGCCTCCGTTTATTGGCATCATAGGGCGATATCCGCACCAGCCTGTGGACGCCTGTCTCTCCCTTGAGATAGCCGTAGGCCCACTGCCCCGATATCTCGACGGTAGCGTGCTTGATGCCGGCTTCTTCATCGGATGATATGTCGATGATCCTGGCGGTGTAGTTGTTCATCTCCGCCCACCTGAGGTACATGCGCAGCAGCATCTCCGCCCAATCCTGGGCCTCCAGGCCCCCGGCGCCTGCATGTATCTCCAGGAAGGCCCCCTTCGCATCATCGCGGCCCGAGAGAACATGGGCCTTTTCGATTGAATTGATATGCTTTTCAAGCTGCTTGAGGGTGTCTGTGATATCGGAGATAACGCCTTGCTCGTCATCCTTGGCAAGCTCCAAGAGGACCTGCAGGTCCTCCCAGTGTGTCGTAACCATCCGCCATTGCGAGAGGATTCCGGTGATCCTGGATTTTTCCGACTGGAGGTCCCTGGTCTTTGACGGGTCTTTCCAGACTTCGGGCTGGATCAGGAGATCTTCTATCTCAGAAAGCCTTTTCTCGCGTAAAGGGATTTCAAAGATACCCCCTCATGGCGCCCAGACGTGCGCCGATTTCTCCTATCTGTTGCTGGTAATCTGCTATCATGGGACCTTGGCTTTAACACCCGAATACAGCATTGTCAATGCCGCGATTGTTGACGCAGAAGCCCATAAAAGTGCAATGAGCGGACCGAAGCGCACATAGAAGCTTATATAATCGATCTTTTGAATATCGCAAACAATCATACCCTCTTTGAGCAACCCGATCCGGGCAACAACCTTGCCATGGGGGTCGATGATGGCTGATATTCCATGGTTCACTGCACGCACCACCCACCTCCTTGTCTCGATGGCCCTGAAGCACAGGAACTGGAGGTGCTGCTCGGGTGTGGACCAGGTCTTGAACCATGCATCGTTCGACATATTCACCAGGAGCCGAGCACCCTGCTTGCAGAGTTTGCGGGAGATATCCGGGAAGATGCTCTCAAAGCAGATGAGTACACCGATGCCGTCGATGGGCTTCACCGACGTACCGGCGCTGAAGTCCCCCACCTCGGTGGTGAGGTCGCCGAAAAAGTGCCTCAGAAGACCTGACAGGGGCAGGTATTCTCCAAAGGGAACCAGGTGCACCTTGTCGTAAATCCCCTCGATCCTGCCGCTCCGCAGCAGATACGCCCGGTTGAAGAACTTGCCGTCTTCATAGGCCGGACTCCCCACAAGCAGGTCTGCCTGGGTGGCTTCGCTGATATTCAAGACACGCAACGTCTGGGGCCAGTTCCTGAAGAGGTAGAAGGTGCAAGCCGTCTCGGGCCACACTACAAGCCGTGCCTTTTGGGAGAGGGCCTGCCGGGTCAGCGATAGATAGGTGTCCAGCGTGGCATCTACCTGCTCTTTGCGCCATTTCTGGTCCTGGGGAACATTGGCCTGGGCTGCAGCAGCCTTGATAGGCGTACCGTCTAAGGCTTGCGTGCCGATGCGCCACTGCCCGAATCCCGCACAGACAATGAGCAGGACCACGGCAATGGCAAAAGGGGTAAACTGTTTTTTAAAGGCCTGATACATGGCGACATTGCCTGTCATGACTATGGCACTGATCAGGAATACCCCCCCAAACTCGGCGGTCTGGGCAAGGGTGGTGAATGGGAGCTGGGAATGGCCAAGCAATGCCCAGGGAAAGCCGGAGAACATCGCATATGAACGTATGAGCTCAAGTGCTACCCATATCCCCGGCAGTATAAGAAAGGCAAACTTTGAATCCATAAGCCTTGATGCCACCAGGGCAAAAACCCCAAAGTACAGCGCAAGGTAGGCAAGAAGGAGGATAAGGAGCAGGATTGCAATGAAAAGGCTCATCCCTCCATAGGTACTCATGACCAAGGCGATCCAGTAGACCACACCCGCCCAGGCGATGAGCCCTGCGATCATACCGGAAAGGAACGCTTGGCCTGGTCCGGCCCCGTCCACACAGAACAAGAGCGGCACAGTGAATATCCATGCGAAAGGCCAGAGATCATAGGAAGGGAAGGCAAGTGCATAGAGAACACCGGAGATGACGGGGAGGAGGATATTCTTAAGGAGAGCCCTGAAAGGAATCCTCTCAGATGCGCCATGGCTCGCAGCGCGGTGCTTCACTCTTCTTTCCTTGAGGGCGCATGGACCACAAGCTTGTGGATCCGCCTCTTGTCAGCCCCCACGACTTCAAAGACTAAACCGGCATACTCGAGTTTCTCCCCCGGTTTGGGAATGCGCTCCATCCGGGTGGTGATGAACCCGGCCACCGTGTCGTAGTCACCATCAGGTATCTCGATCTCAAAGGCCTCGGCAAATTCGTCGATGGGCATCATGGGGTTGACCGTAAAGATCCCTTCGCCTTTCGGTATGACATATTCCTCGATATCTTCTCCCTCCTCGCCGATCATGTCGCCTACGATCTCCTCCATAAGATCGCCTAAGGTTATGAGCCCGTCCACACTGCCGTATTCGTCAATGATGATGGCGATCTTGGTCCGCTTTTCCCTGAACTCATTCAAGAGATCGATAAGCTTCTTTCCCTCGGGGATGAAGAAGGGCGACGGTGGCGGAGGGGACCAGCCACGCGACGACCACGGACGCTTCGCCGGGAAGTAATGGTGCGGCGGGGCGGGATCTGCCCCCGCGTTCCGAGTATTTCCCGGACTATTCCTCGGCTCCGACAAAGGTCGGCCACGGCATCACCGTGAAGCCCGCTGCAGGGTGATGATGCCGCGTCGCGATGTTGCGGTCGACCGCAAGGCGGGTAGCCTCCGGGAATGCTCCCCATTGACCCCTCCAAGCTCGAGAGCGCGTTCGCAGGC
>JBEKLI010000181.1:0-5116 GCA_050010275.1 Desulfomonilia bacterium
TTTCCGGTACCCTTCGGGAGATTGTTTCCATGATTGATTGTAACTCGGGTTCTGCCTGGAAATCCTTATATGTCTCGATAATATTGTTTATATTTGTCAGATTCAGGTTCTTGCTGAGAGATGCATAATCATCTTCCAGCACCTTGAGCTCCTGAGAGCTTTTATAGATTGCCGCATGGGTCCTCTTCTCGTAGCTTCGTGCATTGATGGCATTACTCCACCCCAAGACGAAGAACAAAGCAGAGACCATGATCATGACCATCGATACGGCAAAAGATATCTTTGCATACCCCACAATCCTTCTGGTCTGGTGCAGCCTTTCAGGGGTGAAGTCATAACAGGGATTCAGGGCAGTCCCCAAGAGCACTACTGTTTGAGGATCGGTTTCTCCGTATTCATTCAAACTGAACGGCTCTGCGTGGACATCATGCTTTTCGAGATCGGATATACTGATCTCTCCTTGTCCGATGGCATAGACCTTCTGGGGTTTTTCCTGATATGAACTCAGCAACATGGAAGTCATCTCCCGAACACCTGCAACAGTGTCGGCGAGGGCATCGAAGGATTCGGCAGAATGAATGGTTATAAGATAATAAATGACTCCAGCCTTTGCACCGATAATGCGGACGAACCGGGTATCTTCATAAACAATGATCACCATGTTCGGGTCTACGGTTCCCACCGCTGTTACAATGGATGCCTCGATGGGGCAGAACATGTCGACAAGTGCTTCCTTCTCATCAAGAAGCACGGTCTTGTTCATCTCATGTAACGGAATGGCCAGGTAGGAATATTTACTCTTGAGGTTATCAATATCCTGGATCTTGGTAAATATGATGCGATAGTCATCTCTGAAGAGACCGATTTTGTCCACGGTTGCGCGGATATGCGCCGTTGTGGCCTCTTTACTGATGCAGGAAAATTCACCCACATCCGAATAAATACCCCTGGGTGAGAAACAAAGCGATAGCATGGGAGCCTTACGGGAGATCTCTCTGAGGGAAGAGGAATCCGCTGTTTTCATATCCTTGAGAGTTATGTCACGCCCTGCACCACTATATGATGCAAGCACATGTTCCTCTTCACCCAGGATAACGGCAATGCCTTTCGCCGGGCCCATTTTCATGGAGACAATTTTTGTCAATATATTCTTCATGGTTTCAAGGCAGGGGAATATACCTCACCTGCTAACTATGTTCTCGGAATTACGATTAGGTTTCTTTAGGTTATTTTCTCAGGGAGGGGCTATTCCGTTGAGAAGGGACAAACTCTCAGACTCGAGGATATCATCATAGTTCGATGTGACCGGGGCAGAGGGAGCAGCGAATGTATTGCCATTCATATTATTGGGAGGATTATCTAAAATCCGATTTTGACCGGCAGAGATGACCACAAAGGCTACCCTCACGGCTCCAAGGTCACTGTAGAGTTTTTGATTCGGTGGGAGAGGGGGGGTGTCTGATATGAGCTTGCCTATCACGGTCTGGGTTATGGATCCTGCAGTCGTAAGGTTGAAGTCAACGGCATAGAAGAGCGTGGTTTGATACGCATCCACGCCGGTAATTCCGATCGTGGACCAGGGAAGATACCCATTATATTTGTTTGGAGTCTCTAATCCATTGGCGTTTAAACTTGCAAACGGCAGCCTTCCGGTGGCCAGGGCATACCCGATGAGCGCTGTCTTCGCCTCCTTGACCCGCGTTCTGTCATCGGAGAGTTTATTTTGCGTGACCAGCATGGGTATGAGCTGCGCACCAAGCCCGAGGAGTAGGCCGACAATAACAAGCACGAATGCCAATTCGATGAGGGTAAATCCTTTGTGGGACAATGACTGGGTAGGAAAAACGATGTCCCTTTTAGAGGCAAGGTCTTGGTTCATCATTCTAGCCTCCTCCGAGCTTTGACATGAGATCGTAAACCGGCCCGATCAGCGAAATGACGATAAAGACGAAGATGCCTCCGGTCATGACTATGGCTATGGGCTCAATCATCTTACCCATTACCTCAACAAACCGTGATGTCTTGAGTTCGTAGGTGTCAGCCAGATAGCTTAGTCTCTGATCCAAGGTGCCGGTCTTCTCTCCGACGCTGATCATCTTTAATGTGATGGCGTCAAAGAAGTCGGTCCTCTTGAAGGCCTCCAGCAGCGAATTCCCCATGTTCGTCTCTTCCCGTATGCGCACGATGACCGAACGGATAAGATCATTATGAAAGATCTTCTCAAGTATATCGAGCGATTTTGTGAGGGTTACACCGGAACGAAGCATGAGTGACATGTTCGAGAATACCAGAGTAAGGGTGGAGCATTTCAGCAGATCGCCGATCACGGGGAGACGGAAGGCAGTGCGGCTCAGCAGAAAACGCATCTTTGGAATCCTTCCGAGAATGACAAACAGCAGGATGAGGCCCACAGTCGCAAGGGGGTATATGAACCAGTTCTGCTCTGAGAATTTGACGAAGTTGACAAGGCTTACCGTGATATTGGGCAGCTGGACATTGATCTCCTTGAATGTCGAAACCAGGCGGGGAAGAACGAAAAAGAGCCAGAAAATGATGACGCCCAGCATGGCACATACCACGAAGCATGGATAAATAAGGGCCCTCTTGACCTGAGATACGATGCTGTCCACTCTTTTTAAATAATCCGCCGTGTTACTCAGGGCAGTTTGAATGGTACCGGTCTCTTCACCGATATTGCAGAAGAACATGAGCATCTCGGGGAATACGGCAGGTTGGTGGGAAAAGGCCCCTGATAAGGATTCTCCTTGGGCAATCTCTTTGACCACATCCTCGATCGCCTCCCTTAAGCGTTTCACCCTGATCGTGTCCTTGATGCTTTCCATGGAGTCCAAGAGCGGCAGGCCGCTGCCGATCATGGATGCCAGCGATTCGCAGAACTCCGCTATCTCCATCCTCTTTACACTGGGTTGGATGAGCGTCTTGATGGTCTCGAATATCTGGTACTTCTGCTCGCGGTAGCTGACAAGTATCAATTCCTGAGAAGAAAGGGCATCCATCAACTCCCTGATGCTCTCAAAGCTGCCCTTGGACGAGAGTATCGTTCCATCCTTCTTGAGGGCATTGTATGAATAGATCATTACCTAAGTACCCTCCAGACCTCGGCGAAACTCGTCCTGCCGCTGAGTATCTTGCGGATACCGTCGCCGCTTAAGGTAACCAGGCCTTCCTGGACGGCCTTTTCCTTGATCTCGAAGGGGTGTGACCCGAGAGAGATGAGGCGCTCGATTTCTTTGGATATGACGAGGATTTCCGCCACCATGATCCGGCCCAGGTAGCCGGTCTTGATGCACCTGGGGCATCCGACCGGGGCATACAGGGTCGTCCCTTTCTGGATCCCGAATACGCGGTGCTCATCCTCCCCTGAATCATATGCCTGCTTACAGTGCGGGCAGAGTGCCCGGACGAGCCTCTGGGCTATGACGCATATCAGTGAAGATGAAATCATGTAGTCCTTCATGCCAAGGTCCTTAAGCCTGGGGATGGCGCCTGAAGCATCGTTGGCATGCACCGTGGAAAGGACAAGGTGTCCCGTCTGAGCTGCGCGTAGCGCCATGGTCGCCGTATCGCCGTCACGTATCTCGCCGATGAGGATGACATCCGGGTCCTGCCTGAGGAATGCCCTTACAGCACTTGAAAATATATATCCGGCCTTTTCATTGACCTGCGTCTGGCGGATCAGCGGAAACTGGTACTCGATGGGGTCTTCAACAGTCACGATATTCTTCTCGATGGAGCTGATCTCCCGCAAGGCCGCATACAAGGTTGTGGTTTTACCTGACCCTGTGGGTCCCGAGACGAGGACCATGCCGTAGGGCTTGTGGAGCAGGTCCCTGAGCTGGGTAATATCGTCAGGATCCAGGCCAAGGCTCCGGATGTTATACAACTCCTCTGAGGAAGCCAGGATGCGCATGACCATGTTCTCCCCATAGGTGACCTTTAAGGTGGAGACACGGATGTCATAGCTCTCATTTAAAAAATCAAAGGAGAGCCTGCCGTCCTGGGGCTTGCGCTGCTCCGAGATATCCATCTCGGCCTTCACCTTGATGCTCGAGATAACCCTGGAATGCACCTCGATGGGAAAGGAGTAAAACGGGTAGAGTATGCCGTCGATGCGGTAGTGTATCTGGGTTGTCTTGTTCGTAGGGGTGATGTGGATGTCGGTTGCACGTGAGTTGATGGCGGACATGATCAGCAATCTCACCAGCTTTTCCGTATCCACATCATGCGGATTATATTTGGCGTGTTCAAGCTGCTGCTCGATCTCTTCGTCGATGGGGTGCTCAAGGAGGTAATAGTCTTTTTCGATATGTTTCTGTATCTGAGATGGTGATGCCGCTACACACCGAATGCGTTTCTTGGAAATCCGTGAGGCAAGGTCTATAAGCTTCGAGTTGTCCGGTTCGCTGGTAGCAACAATCAATGTGGTGTCCTCGACACCTATCGGGAGTAACGAGTTGTCGCGTGCGAATTGTATTGGCAAAGCAGAGAGGGCTTCTTTTTGTGGTGAGAAGTGGCGTAACTCAAGGAATTCGATACCGAACTGTTTAGCAACGGCCTGAGCAAGCTCGGTTTGGGTGACAAGGGCTAAACGGATGAGTATGTCACCTACCCGTTCCCTTGTGGCTCGCTGCTCCAGAAGGGCAAGACCGATCTCCTTATCACTGATTATCCCCTCATCTTTGAGAAGATCGCCAATGCGCTTTTTTTCCATGGGGTTCGTTCCAGTTCCTTACGCCGTTCAGGTTGAAGGATCACTCAATGATCTTTACCCACAAGGTTCTCGTGCCGGAGATGACTCTAGGGGGTTTTTCGTCCACCACCTCTGACCCGAGATATACATTTCACCCAACCCCACACCCTTATCGTCTGTATAAAGGCCTGACCAGCCAGGCCCTTACTCCAGGCGTGCCAAACTAAGACATCCGAGATCCTGTACTGGCGCTACATGCCCCAGTAGAGCGTCTTGTTCGCAACATTGGTATATATAGTGTCGGCCCGTATGCTTCCTGTATTCCAAACCCCGTCATCATACTTTCTGTCGATTTCCTGGGCCACATCAGGGGGAATCTGGTTGAAAATCACACAGTTTGCATTG
>JBEKLI010000182.1:0-5112 GCA_050010275.1 Desulfomonilia bacterium
GAAATAATATCATTTGAGATCTCCTGCGTAAAGAGTGATCCGATATTGATAAAGGTTCACTGGTTCTCATTGTTTTTTCCCTTTGGGTTCAAACTGACCCATTACCCACCTTTCCCCTTCATTGACACATCATTCCTGATCTGCCATACTTTCTCAAAAGGGTGCCTTGCTGCACCTTGCGATACTAAATCCATGCATGACTCCAGAAAAATCATCCATATCGACATGGATGCCTTTTATGCCTCTGTGGAACAGCGGGATAATCCACGCCTTAAAGGCAAGCCCGTTATAGTCGGTGGTGAGCCCGAACAGAGGGGTGTTGTAGCTGCCTGTTCATATGAGGCCCGCAAGTTCGGCATCCACTCAGCCATGTCATCGGCAAAAGCAAAAAGGCTCTGTCCCCATGCCATCTTTCTCATGCCGAGATTCAGGGAATATCAGGCGGTCTCAGAGAGGATCATGGAGATCTTCTGCGACTACACCGACTGCGTTGAGCCCTTGTCCTTGGATGAGGCCTTCTTGGATGTGACCGTAAACAAGAAACACCTAACGCTGGCAACTATGATCGCCCGGGAGATCAGGCTGAGGATAAGAGAGGCCCTCTCTTTAACGGCATCTGCCGGGGTCTCTTACAACAAGTTCCTCGCCAAGGCCGCCTCAGACTTTCACAAGCCCGATGGACTCACGGTAATCACCCCGGATAAGGCATTATCCTTTATCGCAAACTTACCCATCCGAAAATTCTACGGCGTGGGCAAGGTGACGGAGCAAAAGATGCTCTCACTCGGCATCAGGACCGGTGCGGATCTCATGACCATATCTCGAGAAGACCTGCTGTGTTTGTTCGGCAAGACAGGTTGGTTCTTTTATGGGATTGCGCGTGGATACGACCCGAGACCCGTGACACCGGAACGTGAGAGGAAATCCGTCGGCAAGGAGATTACCCTTAAGCGAGACACCGACGACCTGGCCCGGATGGCTGAAATCATCTCTCGGCTTGCCGGCAGCGTCTCAAAAATTATGAAGAGAGAAGGTCTTACAGGACGCACCGTGACACTGAAGCTTAAGTACTATGACTTCCGGTCCATCACCAGAAGTATTACCCTCACGGGGTTCTCGGACGATGCAGAGGTCATAACGAAGCAGGCCCTCATCCTGTTGCGTGATACCGATGCAGGGAATAAAAAGGTGAGGCTCTTGGGAGTAAGCGTTTCAAACTTTTCAGGGAATGGAGATGAGAATTACCGATATACACAGATGTCCTTGCCGTTTGATTGAATTAAGTTTAAAGTTTGAAGTGTTAAGTTTGAGGTTTTATTCTGTGCTTGAGTTATTAAGCGTGGAAAAAGTTATTCTAATCCGATACTTAAATCTTAACACTTAAAAACTTAAAACTATTTTATTACGACCTTCTCTTCCGCCTTACCGACAATGAGTCCGGAAAGATACTGAGACCCTCCGCCGTTTTGCTGCAGAGCTTTTTCCATTCTTTCACATCGGATACCTTATAAATCACAATGGCAAGTTCAAGAGTATCCGCCTCGGTCCGGATCACATCACCCCATATGATGATGTTATCTTCTTCGAGGACCACTTCTATGGGCCTGCCGACGACATGCAAGGCATTGGCCGGGGTGAGGCTTTTTTTTGCATCCATCGGCGATCCGACAACCTTGAGCGACATACCGCCGATAGAGATGTTCTTGGTCTCGGCCAAGGCGATAACGCTCTGGATTCCCTGGAGTATCTTGCCGGAATCCCGGCTTGAAAGAGATATCTTAAGCCGGGCGGGATACCTTGCTGGTTGTCGCTCGTGCCTACGCTTCTCTTTTCCGTTCACTTTAATTTTAGACATAGACCTCTTCTCGTCATTTATTCTGAGATACTTTATACTCCTGTCCATTCCAGACTCGAACACCCTTAAAGGGCAGGAAAGACGTAATTCTGATTACTTCTCTTTCTTATGAATGTAGTGTATAAATTGTTTACAATAAAAATAGCTCTGACTCATAATGGTTATGATATATGGAGAAATTTTCACGAGAGGGGTCATACCATGGATGCAGATGACGCTGCTCGCGAGCGGCGGAAAGAGCATCGGAAAAAGGTCAAGATCACGGTACTGCTCAAGATGGGTGTGCTGCTCAATGGGCGCGGCATTGCAAAGGACATCAGCCACCACGGGATGTGCCTGATCTCACCTCAGATCTTCAAAGCCATGAGCACTATTCAGCAGAAAGACTTCTTAGGCGCGCCGCTCCGCGTCATGATTCCATCTGAGGCCTTGACCGTCAACGGGGTACTTGCTTGGGCCGATTTCAAGAGGGGTGAAGGGGCCATCAACATAACAAGCACCTCGGATGATGAAAAGTGGCTGGAATTTATAGCAAGCAATAAGCCCTAAGAGTGAAGAGTGCTTATAAGCCGGGACTGGGGCTGATGTTTAATCCCAATTCCGCCCATTGAAAGACTTTTCCGTTTCCTTCCATTTTTGAATCCCGACTCCTCCAGTCCTCCCTTAAAACAACCTCGACTCTGTGATCCTCTTCATTACGTCCTCAAATCCCGGATCAGGTGCCAGGTCTGTCCCTCGCGCCGCCTTCTTTGCCAGCATATCGCATCGTTCATTTTCCGGGTTGCCTGCATGACCGCGCACCCAGCGGAAGACCATATCGTGCCTTTCAATGAGACCAAGCAGCTCTGCCCACAGGTCGCTGTTGATGGCCCTGTGGGTCTTATCACGCATCCAGTTCCTCGAACGCCACTTGAGCGCCCAACCTTTCTGGATGGCATTGGCTACATACTGCGAATCGGTGAAGAGCACTGCGTTTGATCGTTGTTTCAGCGCTCGTAGAGCCTGGATACAGGCCATGAGTTCCATACGGTTGTTTGTAGTGAGCCGATACCCGCCTGAGAGTTCGCTACGTTTATCCCCTTCAATGATTACAACCCCATAACCGCCCGGTCCGGGATTTTCGATGCAACCGCCATCAGTATATATGCGGATAGGACGATTTTGCACATCCCGGGAGCTTTCCTCTGCCTCTTCATGGTGACGTGCCGTGGGCTTATGTGCAGGAGTATATCGTGGATAGAGCATAAAGTCTTGGGCCTCAGGCATGGTGCTGAACCCCCGGTACAGAGCACCGGTGAAACCCCTTATCTGCTCCTCTGCGCCCCCTGGTCCGAACCAGCGAGTATATATCCCGGGTGTCTTACCTTTCACCACGGCGTAAAAACGTTTCTTTCCCTGAGACAATCGAATCCTCTATGCCTTCCTGAACATCTTTTCCAGGATTTCCCGGGCACCGGTATGCCCCTGGGACGCCGCCTTCTGGAACCACTCCATAGATTGCCGGTGGTTCTTGGGTGAGCCTTCGCCCCTGCCGTACATAAAGCCCAGGTTGTACTGGGCATCAGCGTCGTTCTGCTCGGCAGCCAGATGGAACCATTTAAGGGCCTCCTGATAGTCCTTTGCAGCACCTTCGCCATGGTAGTATATAATGCCTAAGTTATACTGGGCATCCACATCTCCTGCCTGCGCCTTTACCAAGTATTTCTGAATCTGCTCATCGCCGCTCGAAGGCTGATCCGGGCTATGGTGTTCTTGCGTACGTCCTTGGTGTTCGGGTGCCTGTTCTTGATAATCCTTAATAGGCTTGGGAGGTTGAATTTCATCCCCGGCCAGATGTCTTTTCTTAAAGACAGTCCACTTGTCGGCCTCAATAACGGCCGATGCCCTTTCATGCCCCTGGGTGGCAGCCTGCAGGTACCAGCGGAATGCCTCTTCGTCGCTGCGTTTAAGACCAGTACCCTTCTCATACATAGTAGCCAGGATAAACTGTGCCTCCGAATGGTCCTGTCCGGCCGCCTTTAAAAACCACCTGGCAGCTTCGTTATCATCTCTGCTTACGCCTTTGCCTTCGTAATAGATTTGGCCAAGCCTGAACTGGGAATATACATCACCACGTTCTGCGGCTTCACGTACGCTTTCTATCCGTTCTGTCTCGCCGCCAAGGGCCCTTCTCGAAAAGTACCAGAGTATGAGCACGAGGCCGGCAAAGATTATAATGGCAATAATCAGATCCGTTGATATACCCATGAATAGTCGCTCTTTGGTCTACATCCCTTTTCAGATGCGGTCGATGAGCTCTGCGAGTTCCGTGTCCGAGAGGAGCTTTTTAGCGAATTTCACATACTTCATGACAATGGACCGTATCGCAAGCTGCAGGGCATAATTCCGTACCGGCTTTTCCAGCAGGTGGCTTACCCCGGTAGCAATGCACATGTCCACCACATCTTCACTGGCCATACCGGAGATCATTACCGTATCGAGGTGTGCATTGGGGTATTTCTCGGCAATGGCATCGAGAAAGGCAAAGCCGTTGCTGTCTTCCACGAATACATCGAGAATGAAGATCATCAGCCCTTTGTTCCTGGAAAGACAATGAGACAGGGCACTTTTATAATCATTGAATGTAATGATATCACCCCAGGTATAAAACTTCTTTATGCTCTCTGCGAGCACCTCACACACATGCTGCTCGTCATCGACAATGACCACATCGAGTCCGTCAGACATTGCTGCCTCCATTCTTCTGATACAAGGTTAATCACTCAAGTGCCTTCAGGCACCGTGAAAACACTTATACAAAAAAATGCCACCCATGACAATTGAATCCGGTATGAGAAAATGCATAGGTTATCGATCAGTGTTTTACAGGGCGAGGAGCCCCATGAACCAGATACTTACACCTGCCAGGGCCAGGAGGTCGGCCCTGCGCACGGCCATCTCTTTCATGCGGGTCCGTGTGATACCGGGCGTATAGCCGCGGAGCGTCAAGGCGGCTGCAAGGTCATCCGCCCTCCTGAACACACTGTGCAGCAACGGCACGAGTATCGGTACAAGGGACCTCACCTTATGCACGAGCCCGGCCGACTCCAGATCGACCCCTCTGGCCTTCTGGGCCTTGACGATCCGGTCGGTCTCTTCAAAGAGCAATGGGATAAAGCGGATGGCAAGCATGACGACCAACGCGATCTCGTCGGTTGGTACGTTCATATATTTCAGCGGCTTTAGATACCATTCCAGCGCCCATACCGTATCCAGCG
>JBEKLI010000183.1:0-5090 GCA_050010275.1 Desulfomonilia bacterium
GCAGCACCAACTCGAGTCCCAGGACATGATTGGTAGTGAAAAACATAAAATCCAGCCATGAGGGTAAAAAAAATGCCAAGCTAATGAGGCCTGGCAGTTACGAAGAGAGTGTTGACTCTTTCTGGCTAGTAAGCATATCGGCACGATCTGAAATAAACTTAACAGGGGGAATAAAAAATTTCTTAAGGGTACTTCTTAAAAATGAATATCATGAAAGAGGGAGGAGAGAACTCTCCATGTGTGTCTACCCCAGAAAGGCTAAGAATCCAGTTAATTCCAGGCGACTCGATATTAACCGCTCAGAGTATGACCGGTAAGCCGTATCGTTTAAAGAGAACTCCCTGCCTGTCCTGCACCATGGCAGAGGGTAGATAATCAAGGATGTCCTGGGCTGTTATGCCGTCTTCACCTTTTTCATGAGCCGCCAGATCCCCTGATACACCATGGATGAAGACCCCCTTGCGCACTGCATCCTCAAGGGGCAACCCCAGACCGTACATGGCTGCAATGGTCCCGGTGAGTACATCACCCGATCCGGCAGTGGCCATTCCGGAGTTGCCGCTCATATTGATGAAGACCTTTCCATCCGGATATCCAACAAGCGTGCGGGCACCCTTGAGCACGATGATAGCATTGAGGCCGGCTGCAGCTTCCCTGAGGGTCCCGATCTTGTCGGCATCAATCTCCTTAACCGGTCTCCCGGTTATTCTTGACATCTCGCCGAGGTGCGGGGTGAGTATGGTGGGTGCCTTTCTTTTTTTGATGCAGGTGAGGTCTCTGCTGATGGCGGTGATACCGTCACCATCGATGAGCAGCGGCCTTTTTATCCTCTGTGCCAGCTCGCCTACGAGCGCGGCAGTCTCCTCATTCAGAGACAACCCCGGGCCAATGACAACGAAGTCCATCTTTTCAGAGAGTTCCAGAAGTCCGGTTTTATTCTTCAGCGAGATACTGCCGGAACTGGTCTCCACCTGGGGGATGAACACGATTTCGCTGCCCTTGGAGGCAATAAAAGGTGTTATGGATTCGGGTGCTGCAAGCCGTGAATACCCTCCTCCTGCCTTCATGAACGAGAGTGCTGCAAAATACGGGGCACCATAGTATCCCCTGGCCCCTGCAATGAAGAGGGCCTCTCCGAAGTCGCCTTTATGTCCGTCTGGGTCCCTTGGCGGGAGTGCAGGGGGGTCGTTGAGGGCGAGCTTGATGGAGTCGGAATTGTACAAGGCAGGCGGGAAGGAGATATGGGTGACATAGAGGCGGCCGCAGTAATGAGATCCTGCCTGGAGGAGGTTGCCGATCTTGGGAAGGCCGAAAGTAATGGTATAATCCGCATGTACGGCACAACCCATGACCCGGCCGGTGTCGCCGTTTATGCCGGATGGGATGTCAAGGCTGAGGACGGTCTTATTGCTTGAGTTTATCAGTTCGATGACCTCTCTATGCAGCCCTTCCGCATCGCGGGTCAGGCCGGTGCCGAAGATGGCGTCAATGATGATGTCGCAATGGGCGATATCCTTTCTGATGCCCTTTGCCGCCCTGATCTCATGGATCTCGATGGGGATTTTTCTGATTGCTTCGAGGTTGATGAGGGCGGAGCCCTTGAACTTACCGGCCTCTCCCAGGATGAAGACCTTGACATTACCTCCTGCGGAATGGATCTTCCGCGCCGTAACAAACCCGTCGCCGCCATTGTTTCCGATGCCGGCCAGCACCACGAAGGACTTGCCTGCAATACCTAATTCCCTCATCAGGACTTCATATGAGGCAAGGCCTGCATTCTCCATGAGCAGCACCTCGGGGATACCGAATCGGACAAGTGCAGCCTTGTCAAAAGCCCTCATCTCGGAAACCGTGCTGACCTTCATCGATTGCCTCCTCGCATGACCATCTCGTCTCAGGCATTCCTGAATAACCTTATCGTTGGTGTTCATGTAATAGTTTACCATAACAACTACTTGTCAATGCAAAAGACTCCTATACTTTTCCTGATCACTGATCACTGATCACTGATCACTATTCACTATACCCCGTCCATTCCCTGCATGAGCGCCCACGCATTATGCCCGAGGACCCGGTGGTTGTAGCCGCCCTCCAGGATGGCGAAGAACCCTGCTCCGGTGCGATTCGCGGTCTCTCTCACGAGCCTGCCGATCTGCCGGTAATCATCGGTGTTCAAGACCCCGCCCCAGTCCTCCTCGTGATTATCGAAGCCTGCCGAGATGCCGATGATGTCGGCCTTGAAATTTTCCAGCTCGCCTGCAACCTCTTTGAGATAGGATTTGCGTTCCGAGGATTTGGGATTGTGGATTTGCACATATCCCTTCTTACCCAGGATGTTGACCGTGCCGTCGCCGTAATGAAGATCGAAGTCAAGGACATAGGCGCTCTTGATGGCCCCTTTTCGCTTCAGGTGGTCCATGGCGATGGCCATATTACTGTAGAAGCAAAAGCCCCAGGCTGAATCCGAGGATGCATGGTGGCCCGGTGGCCTGATCAATCCGAAGCACGGCTCCGTAAGCCCGATCTCTGCTGTCTGGATGGCCCCGCCTGCGGCCATGGAGGCTATTTCGTGGAGGCCCATGTTCTTAATACGATCGATATGGGCTTTTGTATGTATTGCCTCGATATCTTCTATCTGTGCCTTTAGGGCGGTAACCAGATCCACCTTGCCGCCGATTACCTCCATGACCGCCTCTATCCTCCCATCCTCCGCCGCCGGGTCCGAGGTGTACACTTTGTAGAAGTCTTCATGGAATACGACCTTCATGTGTCCCTCCTTTTATCTTATTTTACAGGATATAGGGGTCTTCATGCAAACAAACACCAAAGATGCTCAATTTTTACTTCCGTCTTGCCGAGGTGTATTTCAGGATTATAATGGTCAAAAGGCCGTCCGTGAAGTAGGCGGTTTTGGATCTGAGACAGGAGGATAGCTTAAGCATGAGAATAGCGGTATTGACCGGCGGCGGCGATTGTCCGGGATTGAACGGTGCGATCAAGTGGGTAACCAAAACAGCCTTGGACCCGCTTCTTGAAGAGAATAGGTCAATCAAGTTCGATGTCCTCGGTGTCAGGGAAGGGTGGAAAGGGCTCGTAGAGGTCGACCCCGACAACCCTGAGAGCATGGCCCAGCACATCATGAAACTCGATGAAGAGGTTGTCCGCACATGGGACCGCTATGGCGGGACCAACCTCGGTACCTCCCGGACTAACCCCTACAACCCTAAGAAAGACCGCTCCGGCAAGGTGATTGAAAATATCAGAAAACTTGGGATAGACGTAATCGTTGCCGTTGGCGGTGAGGATACCCTCGGTGTGGCCTACAAGCTCTACAGGCAGGGCGTCAAGACTATCGGAATTCCCAAGACCATCGACGGCGACCTTGTGGGTACCGAATATTCCCTGGGGTTCGACTCGGCGGTAAACATTATCATGGAAGAGATCGACAGGCTTCGCACTACGGCAGGTTCCCACAACAGGATCTTCGTAGTGGAGACCATGGGCAGGCATGCGGGTTGGCTGGCCCTGCACGGCGGCGAGTGCAGCGGCGCCTATATCATCCTGATCCCCGAGTACCCCTTCAGCATCGAGAGGGTCTGCGAACTCCTCCAGGGGCGCAGGGGCCGCGAGATCCAGTACAGCATCGTCGTAGTCTCGGAAGGTGCCAAACTGGGCGGCGACAGGGAGTTCTTCAAGGATGAGAAGGTTGATGAGTTCGGACACAGGTCACTCGGGGGGATTGCAGCGTACATTGCCGAAGAAGTCCAGAGGAGAACCGGATTCGAGGCCCGCTATGTCAATCTGAGTCACCTCCAGAGGGGCGGTTCGCCTTCCGCCCGTGACAGGCTCATGGCAAGGTGGTTCGGGATCGCGGCCGTGGATATGATCATGAATGAGGATTATGGAAGGATGGTGAGCTACCTCCACGGCGAGATCACCTCAGTGCCCATGAAAGAGGTTATCGACAGGCTCAGGGTCGTGGAAGTCGATAAGTACTATGACACGGAAAGATATAACGGGAAGAGGACGATACTCTAAAAAGATTTAAGTCTCCTGTTTCCCCTTCTTCTCATCCACGCACCAGAGAAGTACGCCGCCTGATATGAAGAGTACGGCAACGGATGAGATGCTTATCCTGGAGGCCAAATTCGGGTTTGCGCCCAAGGCGCGTGCTGTCAGCACGGTCGATCCGATGAGCACCGGCCCCACGATAGTGGCGAACTTCCCGATCATGTTTAAAAACCCGAAATACTGGGCGGCCTTGTCCCTGGGAATCAACCTGGCAAAGAAGGAGCGCGACAGGGCCTGGACCCCACCCTGGACCATGCCGATGAGCACGGCCATAATGTAGAATTCTACCCGGTTCCGTATGAATGCACCCCAGACGGACACGAACAGATAGACGCAGATGCCCAGGAGGATCGAACGCTTTGTGCCCATATAGTCTGCAATACGGCCGAAGGCTATGGCAAAGGGGAAGCCGACAAACTGTACGAGCAGCAGCGCCGCGATCAGGTCTTCCTGGGGGAAGCCCAGAGAGAGACCGTAATCTACCGCCATCACGATTATCGTGTCTACGCCGTCTATATAGAGCCAATAGGCAAGCAGAAATATGGTGATGGCCTTCAGATGCCGCACCTCGGCAAAGGTCCGGCGGAGCTCATGGAAGCCCTGGGACACTATCTGAGAGGTGCGTTCTTTGCCTCCGGTGCGTGTTTCATATACAAAAACGGCAAGTGGTATGCTAAACACAGCCCACCAGATCCCCACGGTGATAAACGAGAGCCTCACAGCCTCGGAGGCATTGCCCAGGCCGAACAGAGAGGGCTTGATGACCATCAGCACATTCAGTGCAAAAAGCAGTCCCCCTCCCAGATAGCCCAGGGCATAGCCAAGGGTGGAGACGTAATCCATCTTGTTATCTTCAGAGACGGTCTTGAGAAGGGCGTCATAAAAGACATTGCCGCCTGAAAAGCCCATCAAGGCAAAGGCATAGAGCATTGTTGCAGCCACCCAGTGCCCTTTGGCCACAAAGGAGAGGCTCAATGTCGCGGCAACCCCGATTGAAGCAAATGAAAAAAGAAATTTCT
>JBEKLI010000184.1:0-5059 GCA_050010275.1 Desulfomonilia bacterium
TGGAGGCCAGGCGCTGGCGCTGCGCGGGTGAGAGTTCCTTGAGCTGTTCCCAGAAGAGTTTTGCCGAGGCAAGGGAATGGTTCCCGTCTCCCACGGCATAGAGGAGCACATCGGTGTCCCTGATTCCGTAACGATCGTTGAACCGTGCGGGGTCGGCAAGCCGCATGAGGCTTCCGGCGATTTCCCCGATCGCATACTCATCGTCCACATGGTAGCCCCTGATGTGGCCTCCATTCATCATGAGGTCAGAATCATAGAGCTTGTTAAGCCTTTTGCCGAACAGGGGCTCGATAACGGTCATTTCCGGGTCGTCGATGAGCACCATGATGTGCGGCAGCTCTATTGCGGCCTTGGCCCTGATTTTAACGCGCACGGGAAGCCGCTCTATGACGGTCCCTTCCGTAGCCCGAATCATGCATGTACTGCCCTCCCTGAAGTCGTAGCGTTCGAGGTCCAGGCATACAAGCAGACCCCGCCTTATGGTCCCCCGGGATGTGACACGCTCAACCAGGATAAAGCCTTCTTTCTGAGGCTCGAGGATCCCTTCTGCAAGGTAGTGCTCCATGGCATTGCTGATCTTTTCGAGCTGTTCGTCGTTGTTTGTAGAGTTCAGGTATGCCTCTGGATAGATAAGACGGAGTGTGGATGGCGAAGAACCCACGAATTCATCCACCTGTTTCCAGTAGTCGGGCTGGGAAGTAAATTGGTCGCAGGCAACGACCGACCATCGCAGGAGGTCGGTTCCCCGTTTCGGCAGGAGGATCCGAGGGACATGCAAGGCTGCCTTCTCAAGGCTCATAGAAAATTTCTCCTCTTGGTGAGTGGAATCGTCTGATGTCTATGTATCCAGATCTTCATACCAGATCCATCACCTTGCTTGTCAACCGCATTGAGCATGAAAGTCGCTTTTCATTATCATGGTGTAAGGACCAGCACCTCATGGTACTGGTCCCTTACAGCATCTTCCTTGAAGGGGAATGGGATGTAGCTTCCTTTGAGCCAGGCTTTAATTCCATCATCATAATGGGGGCTCGAAGGGTTGTCAGACTGGCCGGAGCTGTTTACCCCCACCATGGGCTCATCCCGGCTGAAGTCCACAATAATGCGCATGGCAGGGATGATAAAGGTATCAAAATCCTTGCCCATGAGATAATTTGATACGTTCAGCGTGAAGTCATCACCCGGGGCAGGATATGGTCCCCGGTTGAAGTATGACCAGAGGAGGCGCATGGCGGTCCTCTCAATAAAGCCCATGCTCGGGCTTATTTTTGCCGCCTCAGTCTCCCATTCATAGGTATGGAGCGATCCCCATTGCCATTGCTTGGGGTCACTGCCCGACTTTGTCTGTAAGAAGGTGACGGCATCAGCCAGTGATCCGGCGAGAATCTGTGCCTTTGTCTCTCTTCCCGGTGTCTTTACATCATCCCAGAAAGGGCTCTCATCTCCGCGAATCAGGATATGGTCGCAGGTGGCATTGTAACTCAGGTTATTGATGACCATGAAGGCCTTCCATGCCTTTGAACCTTCTGGGCCCAGCTCATCGAGGAAGATATTTCTTGTTGCGCAGTGGAGCAGGGCACTCACGAGGGCTGCTCCGTTGGATCCGATCTGCATGTCCCCATCAAAGCCCTGAAGCATCTCAAGGGCGAGATGGGCCTTCTTTCTCCTCCCTTCATCGGCCCACCCGTTGATCTCTCGAGTGATCTCTTGGGCAAGACTCCCTTTCAGGAGAACATCCTTGAGCTTTGGTACGAAGGGTGAATAGGTGTCGAGCTGCATTGCCATGCATGTCTCGGTGGTGTGCTTGTCCGTGGCTGCAGCCATCTGGGCGATGCGCTCGGCCCGCTCCGGCCAGTACCATGAAGATGAGAGAACATACGCATAATCTTTTGCTATGGTGCGGTTGTTGGCCGTGCCTATGTATCCCTCGGGGGGATTCTTGGCATTCGGCAGTACTGAGGGGTCCAGGAGCCCTGTCCAGTCGTATTCGCCGGTCCATCCCGGTGACGGCATGAGTCCTCGTCCCTTGGCGCGCGCCGGGTAGTTCCCGGTCACCTGCCATGCGATATTGTCCTTGTCGGCAAAGACCATGTTCAGTGCAATGGCCCTGATCCGTTTCATGAACGGCATTGCTTCGTCCACAGATTTGGCAAAGCTCAAGCTGAAGAATGCATTTATGCTTTCGTCATCTTCCGTTGCAGATGCCCAGCTCAAGGCGATGCCATAGGGAAGATCCACAGAGGCCGGCTGGAAGATCAGGGCAGGTTCCTTCTTAAGGGCATTGTTGAGAAGCGTACCGTGCCTGGTCTCATGAACCGTTATGGAAACCGGGTCCCTGCCCTTGATCTTGATGGTTTCCTGGTGCTCGGTAGTGGGAAGCCAATGTTCTTTGTACAGGTAATGGAGCTTGCCGTCTATGGTCTTAAGCCGCTCCAGGAAGATATCCTGGTTATCCGCCATGACCATGGTCATCCCCCAGGCGATATGGCCGTTGTACCCTGCAACCACGTAAGGGAGGCCGGCAATATTTATGCCGGCCACATCATATTGGCCGCACTTGACGTGCAGCATGTTCCAGAGTGACGGCATGCTCAGCAGGAGATGGGTGTCATTGCATAGTATGCTTGAACCGCCCTTTGTCCTGTTTTTGGCAATGCCCCAGTTATTGGATGCAGCAAATCCGGAGAGCCCTATGGAGCTCAGGAGGGGTTGAATGTCTGCAAGCTGTGATGAGGCAAGCGCAGCCCTGTTCAGGTCAACACCTTTCAGCTTGGTAGCCTCATGAAAGGGTATGGGCTCATCCGGGTAGATGGGCAGGAGCCATGCGGTTTTTTCAGCACCGATGGCCTGGGCAAGGTTCAGTGTGGCAGTCTCCTCGTAGAGGTTGAACGACAATGCAAGATTCACTAGGGCAAAGATCATGATGGAATCAATGGGTCTCCATTGCTCCGGACTGTATCCTGACAGCGAAAGCCCGGGAGGCAGCTTGTTTTTATGTGTGTCCTGGTAAGCGTTCACACCTCTGCAGTACTGTTCCATCAATGCCTGATTCTCAGCACTCATGTTTTTGAGCAGGTTGTTTGCAGTACGTCTGAGGTTCATAGTGCGCATGTATATGTCCAGATCGAGCGCAGAATTCCCAACCATCTCGGCAAGCCTGCCTTGTGATGCGAGCTTGAGCCCTACCATCTGGGTAAGCCGGTCCGAGGCATGCACGTAGCCGACGGCAAAAGCCATATCAGCGAAGGATTTCGCCTCAATGAAGGGGATTCCAAAGGCGTCTCTCCTTACGGTTACCGGTTCTTTAAGCCCGGGCAGGCGTATGGTCCCTTGAGCCGGATCAACCGTATCTTTGAAATGCCTGTTGACCATATTGGTGCAGCCGCTGGTGAAAAGATGGAGGATTACCATAGTGCACACCGAATAATATATGATCCTGCGTCTGCCGTGCAGGAAACAGAGATTCATACGTGAGGCCTTCATAGATTCCTCCCCTCATTTTCGAGGATACAAGATGCATTTCCTCAAATAAGAATGATCTTGGTTTACCCGATGGTAATGTTTCCTTGCATGTATTTGACTGCATGTCCGGAGATGATGACCCTCTCCCCGGCATCTTTGCAGAAGAGCTCCCCGCCGCGTTCTGATACCTGGTAAGCGTGCAGGTCTTTCTTTTTTAGTATTCCTGACCAGTAAGGAATAAGCGCACAGTGGGCGGATCCGGTTACCGGATCTTCGTCAATCCCAAGCCTCGGTGCGAAAAACCGCGAGACAAAATCCGAACAGATACCGGGTGCGGTAACAATGACCCCCCGGAGGTCCACCTTTTTAAGCAGGTCCATATTGGGCCTTAATGTACGGACATCCTCCTCATGAGCATATACGACAAAGTAATCTGCGCTCTTGAGCACGACGATAGGTTTAACCCCAAGACCATTCATGAGTTCAGCAGGCCAATTGCATTCAACCGGCGGCTGGGAAGGAAAGTCCATAGAGAGCATCTCTCCTGTACGCTCCACCCGTAATGGTCCGCTCTTAGACGTAAACACAACCTTTGAGCTCTTTGGGTCAAGCTCGGTAAAGATGACAAAGGCGCTTGCCAGCGTTGCATGGCCGCAGAGGTCCACCTCTTCTACAGGTGTGAACCATCGGATGGAAAAGTTCTCACCATCCCGGATGAAGAAGGCGGTCTCGGAGAGGTTATTCTCCCGGGCAATAAGCTGCATGGTTTTTTCGTCAAGCCACTGGACGAGAGGACACACTGCAGCAGGATTGCCGGAAAAGACATTCGCCGTGAAGGCATCGACCTGGTAGATGGGTATATTCATGGTCCCCAAGCCTCCTCATAACATGGATTGTGAGAACACTTAAAAAGTTCATAAGGCCATACCTTGAAAGAGTGGCCGTACGTACGCCTGCCAAGCAATAAAATTGTACACCCTCAGGTATGGGCACTGCAATGGCAATCTAAAGACGGCTCTGGGGCTTTTTGTTATGTGCACCAGGGTAAAAAAGGTACCATGACTTCATAGCCAAAAGGCTAAGATACCTTTTTTGTTCCATAAACGGAATTGGAATACCCAAAAAGGATAAAAAAAGTTACACTTTTAGGGGCTTCCATAAACGGGATCATATAACACTATGATAATATGTAATAAAATAATGGCATGTCCTTTGCTGTAACTCTCATATCAGTCTAAAGAGGACATAAATCGGGCAAGAAAGGTGGCAAAGGAAGCTATGATTTTTGATCAAGAACATCTCAACAAGATTGAGAGCCAAAGACGCGAAAGCCCCGAAGTCGAGCGGCTCATTGCCCAGAGAAACAAGTTGCTCAGTGACCATCCCCATCTCAGAGAGCTCCAAGAAGAAGTCGACGCCCTTCTGAGTACCACGATTGACCCTGTCATGAGGCTTGAAATCCTCTTTATGCTTATGACGGACAGGCTCATGGAGTTGAGAGCGGTCTTTACCGAGCTCATGAAGCTTGCACGTACTGCCGTGGCAGAGGAGTAGCATCCCCTTTTAGGATATTGCCATTGCCCTGTATTTGCTTAGA
>JBEKLI010000185.1:0-5055 GCA_050010275.1 Desulfomonilia bacterium
TATGGCGTCTGCATCACCAAGTTCACCGGGGCACGGGGAAAGGTGGGCTCCAGCGAGGCTCATGCGGAGTATATCGGCTGGCTCAGGTCCGTCCTGAACCGGAAACATGTCCCCTGGCAGACCGGCGAGCTCGGCAAGGTGGATGAGGGCGGCGGCGGGACAGTGGCGAAATTTCTCGCCGAGTACGGTATGGATATCGTCGATGCAGGGCCGCCACTACTTTCCATGCATGCACCCTTCGAACTTGCTTCCAAAGTGGATTGCTACTCCACCTACTTGGCCTACCGGGCTTTCATGGAGGAGTCATGAAGGATAAGGTTCTTGCCCACATGGGATCGCTGCTGGGAGGGGTTGTCCATAACCTCAATACACCTTTGATGTGGGTCATGGGCAGGGCCCAGCTCCTCCAGTCGAGAAACGAGCGCATCGAGACACTGAAGGACTTCTCTACCGATGAGTTTGTCAAGATCAAGGAGAAAAACGACAAGGATATTTCGTCGATCCTCGAAGGGGCTGAAAAGATCGACGCCATTCTCAAAGGTATCGGTTACAAGATCCAGATGGTCAATGAAGGATACACCTCCGTGGAGCTCCGTGAATACCTGGAGATGGAGACGAATTTCCTCATGGCCGATATGCGGTTCAAGCATGAAACCAAGCGGGAGATCCAGGTTGGCCCGCGCTCCTATTATGCCAAGGTGGATTACAATGCACTCTCCGGAGCAGTATCCGGCACCATCAATGCGATTATGGCCTATACGCAGAAGGGCCGCACCTTAAAGATCTCTCTCGACAACGGCATCATACATATTTCCTGCCCCGAGCTGAATCTCAACGATGCAGTGCGCCGGGAGATCGAATCGGCTTGCCGGGACCTCATGCCTGCTGCCGATGTCCTCCTGGACGATACGAACGGCCTGACCCTGACCATTGCCCTGAAGGATCTTTAGATGGGAGCCTTTCAGGGTGTCCTCTGCCCGAACTGCGGACACGCCATAAAGACCCACCACAATCCGGTGCCTACGGTGGATGTGATCATTGAGCTTGAGGGAGGGATAGTGCTTATTCTCAGGAAAAACCCTCCGCCGGGATGGGCCTTGCCCGGCGGGTTTGTCGACTATGGCGAGACCGTTGAAGCGGCCGCCTACAGGGAGGCCAAGGAAGAGACGAACCTTGAGCTGACCGGTCTCAAGATGTTTTCCGTATACTCCGACCCTGCAAGAGACCCGCGGCAGCACACCATCACTACGGTATTTGTCGCCCAGGGGCATGGCCGGATGAAAGGGGGCGATGATGCATCGAGCGCCCGGGTCTTTGACTGTGGACACCTTCCCGAGCTCGCCTTCGACCATGCAAAGATCATTATGGATTATCATGCCTGGAAGGGTGGCCATGACAGGGGACTTGCATTTAAGAAATGACCCCCCTCACCCTGACCCACAATTCGGCAGGATAGCCGAATTGGACGTACTTCACGTTCGCCCGAAGGGCGAGGGGATGAGCGGTTAATCGCAGATTGCATAATAAGCTGATTATGAAAGATACAGAATAAAATGAGCTTTCCTCATAGCCTGAATTATAGTCCCCTCGCCCCTTGGGGAGAGGGCCAGGGGTGAGGGGTAAACAGGCGGGAATTCAGATGACGGATGAACAAAAAGTAACCAGCGGAAAAGAAGTCTTCCTCATTGACGGCAGTTCGTACATCTACCGGGCATTCTATGCCATGCGGAACCTCTCCACCTCCAAGGGCATGCCTACGAATGCCATCTACATCCTTGCCAGGATGCTCATGAAGCTCATCAAGGATAAAAAACCCGAATACCTGTGCTTCGTGCTCGACTCCAGGGGCCCCACGGAGCGGCACCACAAGTATGAAGCATACAAGGCCACACGGCAGGTCATGCCCGAGGCACTCCAGGTCCAGATACCGTATATCCTTCAAATCGTCGAGGCCTTTGGCATCCCGATGATGAGAAAAGAGGGACAGGAGGCGGACGATATCATTGCTGAGGCTGCACGGAGGTTCAAGAAGGACTCACGGGTCATTGTCATTTCCGGTGACAAGGATCTCATGCAGCTCGTGGATGATGACGTAACGGTATGGGACACCCTCAAGGAGAAGGTCTATGACCGTCAGGCCGTGAAAGAAAAGTACGGGGTTTACCCGGAATATATGGCCGACCTTCTGGCCATCATGGGTGACAGCTCGGACAATATCCCCGGCGTGCCCGGCATAGGTGAGAAGGGTGCGTTGGATCTCATCACCAAGATGGGGCATGTCCCAGAGATAATCGAGCATGCATTAACGATAGAGAGCAAGAAGGCCAGGGAGGCCATACTGAACCATACCGACAAGGCCCTCTTAAGCCTTGATCTCGCGCGGCTCGACCGGGATGCAGGCATTGACATCGACTATAGCAACATCCGCATGAAGGGCATCGATGCAGAGAACCTCTCCCGCCTCTTCAAGGAGCTCGAATTCAGGGCCCTGCTGGCCGAGCTTGAGGGAGACACACCAAAGCCGAGACCTGCCTTTGCAGGCAGGATCGAACATATCTGCAATCCTGCTCTATCGGGTGAAGCAGGGATGTACGTGATGGAAGGGGCCTGTTCGGCACTGGCCCAGGGCGACACCGCCTATGTCTGCCTGGACAGCGATGCCTGTCTCGATCCATTGAAGAATCACCATGTGAGACTTGCCATGCACAATGCCAAAGAGGCCCTTGTTGAGGCCAAACTCAGGGGCCTTGAGGTTGGGACTGAGATTTTCGATACCATGCTTGCCGCCTACTGCTGTGACGCCGCCACAGGCGAAACCACCCTGGAAGACCTTGTCGGGTCCTACCTTGATAGAGACATTCACCGTACCAAGGATCTTATGGGTTCCGGCAGGAATGCCAGGAAACTCAGTGATCTTGAACCCGATGAGATAGCGCATCATCTTGCAAGCCATGCTCAATGCCTCGTGTCGCTCAAAGATGTCCTCTCAGGACGCATGACCGACCTCGGCGTGGACAGGCTTTTCTATGAGATCGAAACTCCGTTGCTGGACGTGCTGGCCGCCATGGAGGCCCTGGGCGTTCTTGTTGATCCGGACCTGCTCCGCGAGATCTCCAAGGAGATCGAGGTACAGATGAGGGGTATGGAGGAGCGTATCTACACCCTTGCAGGCAGGACCTTCAATATCAATTCGCCCAAGCAGCTCGGTGAGGTACTCTTTGTAGATCTCAAGCTCCCCATGGTGAAGAAGACCAAGACAGGCTTTTCAACGGACAGTGCCGTACTCGAAGAGCTTGCAGTCAGGCACGAGCTGCCGGCCATCATTCTGAACTGGCGTATGTTCACCAAGCTCAAGAACACCTATGTGGATACCCTGCCCACCATGATCGACTCCAAGACCGGGCGCATCCATACACGGTTCAACCAGGCCGTTACGGCAACGGGCAGGATCTCGTCTTCCGAGCCCAATCTCCAGAATATTCCCATACGCTCCGACATGGGCAGGCGCATACGGGCCACCTTCATAGCGCCGAAAGGGTTTACGATCTTAAGTGCCGACTATTCTCAGATCGAGCTGAGAATCCTCGCACACATTACCAAGGACAAGACCCTCATGGAGGCATTTGAACAGGGCTTTGACATACACACCCGCACTGCCGCCGAGGTCTTCGGCCTCTCCCTCGATGAGGTCACCGAAAACCATCGCAGGCAGGCAAAGACCATCAACTTCGGCATCATCTACGGCATGGGCCCCCACAAGCTCTCAGGGGAACTCGGTATCAAGCGCGACGTGGCGAAACGCTACATCGACAACTACCTCGCCAAGTACCCGGGCGTGAAGGAGTACATGGAGGGCATTGCCCGCTCTGCCGAGAAGGACGGCTTCGTAACGACCATCATGGGCAGGCGCAGGAGCATCCCCGAGATCAAATCGGATAACTTCAACGTGCGGGAGGGTGCGAGGAGGATCGCCATCAACACACCCATCCAGGGCAGCGCGGCGGATTTCATCAAGCTCGCCATGGTGAAGATCCATGAGCATATCAAGGATATGAAGAGCAGGATGATACTCCAGGTGCACGACGAGCTGGTATTCGAGGCGGCGGATAATGAACTGGAGGCACTTAAGGCCATGGTCAGGCACGAGATGCAACATGCCTACCCCCTGCTGGTACCTGTGCATGTTGACATCGGCGTCGGCAAGAGCTGGGCGGAGGCGCACTAGGAGTGATCAGTGGCCAGTAATCTGAAACAGGTATCCCGGCGGAAGGATCTTTTGAGCAGAGAAATAAAAAAGGTTTGTGGGGGCGGGGCTTGTACCTGCCCTTCATTCTGTAGGAGCGGCTTTAGCCGCGATGTAGATCAGCAGAAGGGGGGCATGACGTGCATGCCCCCTTTGTTTTTTCTACCTCTTGCCTAATATGTTCCTGGCAATGACCACGCGCATGATCTCATTGGTGCCTTCGTAGATCTGGGTGATCTTGGCGTCGCGCATGAGGCGCTCCATGGGGTACTCGGACACATAGCCGTAGCCGCCGAGGATCTGTACTCCCTCGACCGTTGCCCACATGGCAACGTCGGAGGCGTACATCTTTGCCATTGCGGCCTCTTTCTCGAAGTGCATATGATTGCTCTCGAGCCATGCCGCCTTCAGGATTAAGAGCTCGGCGGCATCGATGCGTGTGGCCATATCGGCCATCTTGAACTGGATGGCCTGGAACTCGGAGATGGGCTTGCCGAACTGCACGCGCTCCTTGGAGTATTTGATTGATTCTTCAAGGCAGCACTTGGCGATGCCCAAGGCCTGTGATGCAATGCCGATACGGCCCGAATCGAGCGTGGTGAGCATCTGCCGGAAACCCGACCCCGGATCGCCCAGTATGGCATCCTTGGGGATGCGGGCGTCCTGGAACACGAGCTCGGAGGTGCCGGAGCCTCTGATGCCTAGCTTATCCTCCACCTTGCCCACCGAGAAACCCTCGGTTGCCTCGAGGTCGATGACGAACTGGGTGATGCCCTTATATCCCTTGGTCTTGTCCGTAATTGCTGCGATAA
>JBEKLI010000186.1:0-5020 GCA_050010275.1 Desulfomonilia bacterium
GCGAGGGTTCGTACAAGGATTCCCTCATCGAGGGAGGAATTTGATGTGTGCATAATGTGTACCCTTGTCTTTAAAAATCATTCCGTTGCTTCTCTAAGCTCAGTGGCACCATGTGCTCATCACCCATAGTCTATTCATGTTTGCACTCCTTCATTTAGGCTCGGCGAATTACTCTGTTCCTTACAGCCATCATCAGATGTTTCATCCATACGCCTATGGATCGCTCCCTGCTCCGGTAAAGGACTGCAAGGTCATCATTCGGCATGCCGAGAAAGAACCCCACCATGGCAAGCTGGTTCAGTACCCAGGTTCTGAAAGGGCTGATGGTCTGAAATCGCCGTGATGAGGTAGCGACCATTGAAGGCAGGATCACGACCCGGCCTTTTTTCTTCATGGTACGGATAAAGGCCACATCTTCCATGATGGGTACTTCGGGGAATCCCCCTGCATTATGAAAGGTACCTTCCCTCACAAAAAAACCCTGGTCGCCATAGGGAAGCTTCAGGTAATGCGACCTCAGATTCGCCCCAAAGGCAATGAGATCCATCACGAAAGTACCCTCATGGAAGCCCAAGCTGAAGGCCCCGGCAGCAACATCGGAATCGGCCAGTGCCGACCTGATGGCGTCATCATACCCACGTGGCAGCACGGAATCGGCATGTGCGAAGAGGAGGATATCGCCAAGTGCATGCCCGGCCCCCTCGTTCATCTGAGCCGCCCTTCCCTTGTGCGTTGGAACAACCCTTGCCCCCAAGCTTGTTGCCAGCTCTCGCGTGCCGTCAATGCTGCCGCCGTCGGCCACGATCACCTCCACATTTTTCCCTGCAAGAGCACTCTTTAGAGTCTGTCTGATAAAGATTTTTTCATCGATTGCAGGGATGATGACCGAAATCATAGGCAGCGAACGCGCCTTCGCCGCCTCATGCCATGAAGAAAGGTCCTCAGGCCGGTCTATGTCCAAGAGCCTGTCAAGGAGGACCACTTGAAGGCCGATTCCTTTTATGATCTCCAGGGTATGTTTCAGGACCTTGCCGGTACCCCAGGGTATGGACTGGAAGATCTCCGGCATGGGCCCTTTGAGCCCTATGAGATAATATCCGCCGTCCGCACTCGGACCGATGGCGCAATCGCATTCTTTTAAGGCAGAAAAGGCCTGCCTGAGGATGGCCGTGGTAATGCCCGGGCAATCGGTTCCGATGAGCACTACACGCTGCGATCCGCCGGTAAATGCCCTTAAGAATGATGCATGCATCTTTTCACCAAGATCGATACCTTCCTGGGGTATGAAGCAGAGCTCTGTTCCAAAGAGGGTCTCCATCTTCCGTTCATCACCGCCAGTATAATGAACTTCAAGGACAATGCCGTCAGTTGTCGCGAAATTGCGGGCAGTTTCCAATGCATGCTTGGCCATGTCTTCCTGCAGGCTTGCTGCGCCATCTTTGCCAAGAACGGAGATCAGGCGGTTCTTGACATTTCCCGGTTCAGGGTAACGGGTGAAAATGATCAGGGTGTCTTTTATCTTCATATCATCGACAACACTCATTGCAAGAACAGGCCAAAAGGAAATCGGTCTTATTTGCTCGAAGAACTTTCGAACCTCTCCCTGATCTTCTCCATGCGTTTCCGGTTCACCCCGAGGTCGGAGTAGCCCTTTCTGGAGGCGGAACGGAAGTTGATGAGCTTGTTCGTGTCATCAAAAGAGAACTCCACATCATCCACAAACCGGAATAAACGTGAAGTGAACTCTACATGAATGTAATCACCCGTATCAGTGATGACCCTTACCCTTCTCATCGATGATATCACCTGCATAAGCCGCTGCTTTGCCTGCTCCTTGGTCCCGGTGTATTTGATAGGATCGATGCGGTGAGTATCGTCCTGTGCCTGGGTTGAAACGCAATTAGGGCTGCCTGGACATGGCGCAAGCTTCCCTTCCTTCACCCCGAGCATGGATGGCCTGGTGCACGAGCAGCCTGATATAAACAGACACAACATGATGGCACTGACTATCTTCATATCTTTCTCCTTATCTGCATTTACCAGCTATAACCTCTTAAGCGTAAAGCTTACTATAAGAATAAGAACGGGCAATGGGAATGTCAAAGGCGCCTCCCCGATCAAGAGGCCTGTTGTCCGGCTCCGGATTAAGGATATTCCCTGATCCGGCACCTATCGGATAAAAAACCATACCTAAGTTCTAGACTGCCTCATATGATTATTGTAATAGAGAACGCAAAAGTGTGCCGCACCATGTCACCTTGAATGCCAAATCCGGTTATATAAATGCGGCAGGCTTTTATAGAGATGTCATACAGAACATATGACAGTCGGAGGTCAGATACATGTCAATAAATTCGGAACTTGATGAGCGCTGCATCAATACCATCCGCTTTCTCGCAGCAGATGCCATCCAGAAAGCAAACTCAGGCCACCCGGGTCTTCCTCTGGGCGCGGCCCCCATGGCTTATGTGCTGTGGACCAAACACTTGAAACACAATCCTGCCAATCCCAGATGGGTGAACAGAGACCGCTTTATTCTCTCCGCAGGCCATGGATCAGCTCTCTTATATGCCCTACTCCACCTTACAGGGTACGATCTGCCCTTAAGTGAACTCCAAATGTTCCGGCAATGGGGCAGCAAGACCCCCGGACATCCTGAAAACCATATTACTCCCGGTGTTGAAATTACCACCGGCCCTCTTGGCCAGGGGATATCGAGCGCCGTAGGAATGGCCATGGCCGAGGCCCATCTGGCATCGGTGTACAACCGCCCGAACCATACAATCATGGACCACTACACCTACGTGCTCGCTGGCGACGGCGATTTCATGGAGGGTGTTGCCTATGAGGCGTGCTCACTTGCAGGCCACTTGGGACTTGGAAAACTCATCGTACTCTATGACAGCAACCGCATCTCGCTGGCCGGTTCGACCGAGTTGTGCTTTACTGAAGACACGGAGAAAAGGTTTGAGGCCTGCGGTTGGCATACCCAGCGCGTCTATAACGGCAACGATCCGGCTGACATACACTTGGCCCTCCTGTCGGCCAAGGAGGAGAAGAACAAACCATCACTCATCATCGTAGATACAATGATCGGTTTTGGAGCTCCGAACAAACAAGGTTCCTACAAGGTCCATGGCTCCCCGCTGGGTGAGGAGGAGCTCCGTCTTGCAAAGAAGTCTTTTGGCTGGGACGAATCCAGGCAGTTCTTTGTCCCGGATGATGCAAGCTGGCACTTCCTCAAGGCCAAAGATCGAGGTAAAGCCCATGAATCCGACTGGCAGCAGGCATTTTTCCGCTACAACAGGTCTAACCCCGAGCTGGCGGAAGAGTTCAGGCTGAGAATAGGCGGGGAACTCCCCAAGGGGTGGGATGCCGGACTCCCCGAGCTCTTCAAAGACAAAAGGCCCATTTCGACAAGAAAGGCCGGTGAGGTTGTGCTCCAGCAGCTTGCCAGGAATATACCCGCACTGGCGGGAGGTTCTGCCGACCTGAACCCCTCGACACTCACCTGGATAAAGGAGTGTGGAGACCTCCAATGCCCCGAGCTCTGCTGCGACAACGTCCAGGGCATGGTAGGCAAGTGCTGGAATTATGAGGGAAGGAATATCCACTTCGGTGTTCGCGAGCATGCCATGGCCGCCATTATAACCGGCATGTCGCTGCATGGCGGTATGATCCCCTATGCATCAACCTTCCTTACCTTCTCCGATTACATGCGGCCGGCCATACGTATTGCGTGCCTATCCGGAGTCCGTGCCATCTATATCTTCACTCACGACAGCATCGGCGTGGGTGAGGACGGCCCCACCCATCAACCCATCGAGCACATCATGAACCTTCGGGGAGTGCCGAACCTTGCAGTCATACGTCCTGCAGATGCTTTCGAGACTTTGCATGCGCTCAAGATCGCGATCAACAGAACCGAGGGTCCCACGGCCCTTATCCTCACCCGTCAAGACGTTCCTGCCATTGACAGGAATAGATGTGCTCAGGCAAAAGGACTCGAGCGTGGCGGGTATATCCTGTGGGAGTCGGCCAAGACACTGCCCAGTGTCATCATTATTTCAACAGGCTCTGAGCTGAGCCTTGCCCTTGAAGCCGCATATGAACTATCGAATGAGAAGATAAAGGTGCGCGTGGTCTCGCTGCCGAGCTGGGAGCTTTTTGAGAAACAATGCCTTGAGTACCGGGGGAGCGTCCTCCCACCGGAGGTCAGGGCCCGTGTGGCAGTCGAGGCGGGACTGAGGCTTGGATGGGAGCACTATGTAGGTTTGGACGGAGACGTCATAGGGATGGATACATTCGGCGCCAGTGCGCCATATTCAGTTCTAATGAAAGTGTTCGGGTTCACGGCAGATCATATCATCGATGTAGCATTGGATCTGATGCGTAAATAAAACGATTTTTTTGCCATAAACCGGATAGATGACAGGGAAAACCATGCCCGGGTTTCACGTTTCCATCAGCCTCAGTCCGTACGAGAGCATCCTGACACAGATCCTTCATGACCTTCGTGACCAACAGGTAGTCGCACGTCTCTGGGAAAAAGATCATACTCTTTGGAAATCACACCCTGAAGGAATCACCAATCGATTAGGCTGGCTTTCAAGTCCCCAGGATATGATTTCCGGATGTGGCATGTTGTGTTCTTTTGCCAGGGGACTTCATGCGGAAGGGTTCAGAAAAGCGCTTCTGCTCGGTATGGGGGGATCCAGCCTGGCACCGGAGGTCTTCAGGAATACATTCGGTGTGGCGGAAGGCTTCATTGATCTGTCTGTTCTGAGCAGCACCATTCCGGAAACGGTTTCGGCTGTATGGGACAGTATTGATCCAGGGAAGACTCTTTTTATCGTTTCTACGAAATCGGGCGATACGGTTGAGACATCCTCCTTTCTGAAGTATTTTTTTAACCGTCTCCGGGATGTCCTTGGTGCTAAAGAAGCTGGTCAAAGATTCATAGCCATAACGGATCCGGGAAGTGCCCTTACGGAGATGGCGGAACGGTATAACTTCCGAT
>JBEKLI010000187.1:0-5016 GCA_050010275.1 Desulfomonilia bacterium
ATTCCACGGATCATCAGGGCAATAGTCGTGGGTGCAAGCCTTGCAGGATGCGGAGTGGCCTTCCAGGCTGTGCTGAGAAACCCGCTGGCTGAGCCCTATACCCTGGGGGTCTCCGCAGGAGGGGCGCTCGGCGCAACCATAGCCATCATGCTGGGGCTTTCGGGCCTGCCCATGGTGGGCTTGTGCTTTACCGGATGCCTCATGAGCATAGGAGCGGTGATCGTCATGTCCACCTTCAGGGATTTCTCCACCACAACCATCATCTTATGCGGTGTGGTGTTAAGCTTTCTCCTGTCCTCAGTGGTGATGTTCATTTTTACCATAGCCACCTCCCGCGAGGTCCATGCATCAGTCCTCTGGATCATGGGCAGCCTCGGCTCTGTCGATGCCTTATCGACTCCCATACTTCTCTTGATCGTGTTCCCCCTTATTCTGCTCTTAAGCCTGTTCGCACGGGATATGAACCTCATCTCCCTGGGGGATGAAAAGGCGCACCTCCTGGGATTCTCTCCGGGTGTGCTCAAGGCCGTTTTGCTCGGGCTCGCCTCACTGCTCACCGGGGTATGTGTGGCCATCTCCGGCATCATCGGGTTTGTAGGGCTTATCATACCCCATGCCATGCGCAGGGCCTTCGGTGCAGAGCATCAGGTGCTCCTTTTTGCATCAATGCTTGCAGGGAGCACATTCCTGCTGCTGTGTGATACGCTCTCCCAGATTATCATACGGCCTTACGAGATCCCTGTGGGTGTGATTACCGGGATCGCAGGCGGGGTCTTCTTCCTGGTCTACCTCCTCAAGGCATCTCCGCCGGAGGTCATCTAGATGATACATCTACTGGTGCAAGACCTTACGGTAGGATACCAGGACCAGCGGGTGGTAGACGGGGTTTCATTGAACGTCAGCCAAGGGAGCATCTTCGGTATCATAGGCCCCAACGGGAGCGGCAAGACCACGCTGTTTAAGTGCATATCCGGGTTGTTGAAGCCCTGGAGCGGGTCCATGTTCCTTGGCGATGAAGACATACGCTCAATGCCGAAGAAAAGACTCGCCCGAAAGGCAGCCTTCATCCCCCAGGTTCATTCGGTGTCCTTCCCCTTTTCCGTAGAAGAATACGTGCTCATGGGGAGGTATCCGCATCGGGGCAGGATGATGCCATTCACGCACGAAGACCTCCAGGTCGTTCAGGAGACCCTGGAGATGCTCGATCTTGTTGATGTCAGACACAAACGTATCCAGAGGCTCTCAGGAGGAGAGATGCAGCGTGTGTTCCTGGCCTGCGGGCTCGCCCAGAAACCGGAGATCCTCCTCATGGACGAGCCCACTACACACCTGGACATCGGCCACCAGATAAGGCTGCTGGACCTGGTAAAAGACCTTTCACGCACAAAAGGGCTCACTGTGCTCGTAACCCTGCACGAGTTGAACCTGGCCTGCCTCTACTGCACATCCCTCGCATTGTTGGATCATGGACGTATCCATAGCCAGGGAACGGTCGAAGAGGTGATTACCCGTGAAAACATCGAACATGTATACCGTGCCCGGGTGGAGGTGGGGAAAGACCCGATCTCCATGAAACCGCACATCTTCTTTATACCGGGGTTAATGGGTAATCAACTGAGTCGTATAAATAAGAAGGCCCCGTCATAAAAGACGGGGCCTTCTTGATACGTACGCTTCAATTATTCAATGAGTCTTCATCATCATCTTGCGTCCCTGGCGGTGCCTCGGATGCTATGGATCTGTTGATTCCCCTTGCGAGTATGGCTGCGATACCGAAGAGTATAACCATTGCTCCGAAGAGGATCAGGATGATGGTGGTCAACCATCCCTGGGCTTCCTTTTCTACCTTCCCGGAAGCGATTTTGGCTTGCTCGTTGAACTTCTCAACATCCACACCCAGTGCAACCCATCCGAATCCGGCGGGTTTGGGATAATCTTTTGAATAGAAAGGTATGGGAGCATATGCCACTATCTTTGTATGGCCTTCGAAATTATAGGTTTTTATTCCTGACTTACCCGATACGGCTTCTTTGGCAACCTCCGGCATGGCCCGGTCAATGCCGCCGAGCTGATTGAGGTTCAACACCTCTTCACCCTTTCTCTTCATTTCCTCGTAGGTAGCCGAGGTAACGGGCGGGACGGGAGTACCGTCCTTATAGAGGCCTTCTATGTGATAATCATTGGGATGTGCGATAACAAACCCTCTGTCATCAACCATAAATGCGTAGTTTCCCGTGGAGGCGTCCGCCTTGATGACATACGTGGCCTCGGTCGGTACGATGTTATCCGTATATTTGGCAAGGGCTCTCGAATCAAGTGCTAGAGTGATAACCCCGATGAATCCCTGCTTGTCGAACAGCGGAGTTGCCATTCGGATAATCCCCTCAAATCTCTTCCCTTTCTCAAATTCAGCCTTGTTTACATACCACCCGGTGACGTGAGAGATGTATAACTCACCCTTGCTGAGCTCTTTTGCCTTGAGGAAGTAATCCTCAGACTTGTAGGTTGTATTGGCGGGATTACTCACGTTAACCAAGTCTTTTTTGGGAACGATCTTCCCGTCTTGAATTTTAATGAGCTCATTTCCCTTGTTATCAGTGAGTGACATCTCCTCATATAATGGCAGCTGTTCCTTTACGATGCCCGAATCTTTCTTAACCCAGAAGTCATATGTCTTGGTATCCAAGAACTGTTTGTATGTCTCCGGGATAGCAGGAAGGATTGTGCAGGTTAACACATCCCTCTGACGTTCATGCAAGAAAGTGGCAATATTTTCTGCTAGATCAGTTGCGCGCACACTGAGCTCTTGTTGCGATTTCTTGTCAAGAGCATTCATCGTACCTGTTTTGGATAAGCCGCCAAGATGGAAAATGCTGAAGGCAATGAGGGAAGCGATCAGTAATAAGGGGATGACCACGAGCAGGAAAAATAACCTTGCAACCGTTAAGATGCGACTTCCTTTGATCGATTCAGGCATTTTTTCCCCCTTATTGTTTGAAAGTCTGTGTAGAACATACTCCCACTGATGTCTTATCCAATCAGGAAAGCTTTAAACGGGTTTACAAAGAGGAGAATGAGCGAAATGACCAATGCGTAAATTGCAATGGATTCTGCCATAGCCATGCCGATCATCATGGTCATCATGATCTTCCCCTGGGCCGCAGGGTTTCTCCCCACTGCCTCAGATGCACCGGCTGCAGCATGACCAATGCCTAAACCGGCTCCAATACATCCCACACCAATTGCAATTCCTGCTCCGATCATAGCACCTACTGAAAAAATCGCCTTAGCATACGGAGCCTGTGATGGAATGGCATCAGCTGCAAAAGCAACAATTGGTGTCGATAAAAACCAGAGAACCATTACTGCTGCAAAAGAAAACAAAATTTTGTCTGCATTGCGAAACATATTTTTCTCCTTTCTTCTCGAAATTTCTTCTGTGAGCATTTTTTGATTGAGACCTCATTTCTCTCATAATAAAAGCAATAGACATGCCACCGTCTCCCTGTGTTGAGAGACTTGTTTTAACATGATGAATTTCATAGCTCATTTATATTTTTATTATGACCAAAGTCAACTGTGCCAGATTAGTTTAATTGAACGTAACGTTCAATAAATTTCTATGAGGTTGAACAAAAATACTAAATGCTCCCGCTATACGAGGGATCTTTTTTGAGGCCCTCTATGAAGTGAAACGAGCCGCGATCATGTACTATAAAGGTTTTGCAAAGAACCACAGTGACATGAAGAGGATTCATGGTAGTTTTCATATATAATAAGGATTTATTATCGATCTGGCTAGAGGCTACCGGACAAAGGCTACCGGATGAAGCGAGATGGGGCTATGATACTCCATCTTCGAAGATGAAGTGTCGAATCTCTCCAGAGACATAACGGGTGTCAGCGGCATAATATACCCTTTATTTGGGGATGTGACGGGATAGACAGTTCGTGACTTTGTTGATGCATTATATTATACTCATTAACTATAAAAATAATTTATGAGAAATATTAATCAGATACATGAAAATATTGCAAAGGTATTAAGATGAGGGAAATCGGTGCCATTGCCGCATACCTTGTATCTTGGTTATTTTGCGAGGTGGTGATCGGCATCCAAAGCGGGTTGGTTACGCTTTTCGTATCTCTGCTCTTTGCCTTTGCCATATATGCCCTGATCGCATATGCAGAACACGAAGAAAGGGATAAAAATGCTTGATGATGATTTTCTCTGATTTCTAAAAATATCTTGTCCACTGCATATAAATTTATGATAAGGCACAATCCTTTCAGATGACAAAGAAGCTTTCCCATATATACCTGAGATATTCTATCTGGCTGTCCGCATTAACGGTAATTGTATTTATAATCCTTCTTGCATTAACCGTTTACTATGTGCACGAAAGAGCCATAATCGAGCTGTTCAGCACGCAACAGGCATCTCTCGCATACCAGAGCGCGTCCCGCATTGAGGAATCCATAGCCATGTGCGAGAAGGATTTGAGCATGCTCCCAAAGCTGTTACCGGCGTTTGCTGCGGATGAAGCAAAGAAACGAGAGGAAATGAAAGCCCTCTCTGATGAGCTTAAGGATATCGTTCTCACCGTTGTGGAGATAGATAAAGATGATGTTGTTATCTATGGGTACCCGGAAAATCTTTCATCAAAATTATATGGGAAGAAGATTGCGGATGCTTCTCTCTACCATGTACTGAAGAAGATGAATCAAAGATTTACCGGGGAGATCAGTGGATTTAATATAAATGACAGCAAAAACCAGGCATCTCCCGGTAAGACCATAGGAATAGGTCTGCCGGTTTTATCATCTGATCGCACGTATGATGGAGCAGTACTGGCCATTTTATCTCCACAGTTGCTTATCAAGCGATTCATGTCGCGTGAGCAAACTCATGATATGAATACGTACTGGCTGCTTGATGAATCCGGAATCATTGTCTTTCATCCTGATCAGAGAAGTATCGGGAAAAATATTGCGCAACTAACGCCCCAGGGAGAT
>JBEKLI010000188.1:0-4999 GCA_050010275.1 Desulfomonilia bacterium
CCGGCCGGTTTTCTCCCCACACGGGTTGGCCATTGAGGCGTGCTTGGCGCGCATTCTTCCCTCGCTGAGGCGGAATCAACACCGAGGCTGTGCTAGCTTCCGGCAAGCTGCCCTCGATCTGAAATTCCCCCCCCGCGGAATGCCAGGAAACCGAAATGTCTCCTTTCACCGAAGGTGAGATGCCGCGTGCCGTTTCCAAACCGGCGGTATGAGGTTCGATGGCCAACTCGCTGAAGCCGGCAGTTGTTCCTCGAATCCCCAGAACATAGGTGGTTAAATCGTAAGCCGGAGTGGCCGACCAACCGTGGCACTCGCTGGCCCTTGGGCTCCACACTTCCCAGGTAGTGGTCGCACCTGCGGCAAGCATGGCTCCCCATAGGTCGCGAATCAATCCCACCATGCGTTCGTACTCGCCACTGTGCGCCAAGGCCGCGTCTACCCAATGCATAAAGAAAGGTTGAGCCTGCACGACATCCCTTTCCTCATCGAACCCCTCCTGCATGGGCGTGTACTTCTCCGGGGATTTGACGCGCGCCGGATCGAAGATATAAGAAAGTATCCGGGGACGCTGCTCGGGCGTGGCGATGTCGTAGAGCAGGCAGACGGAGTTGGACTGCTGGCTGACGCGGCGGGAGAGCGTACCATCGACATTGGCGTCCACATACACCCCCCGGCCTGCGTCCCACAAGCGAGCACGCATGGCCGCCTTGATACCCTTCGCCAGTTGCCAGTACCGCCGCCCCAATTCCTCCTCTCCGAGCAATCTGGCTATCTGCGTGGATTCCAGCAACACATTGCAAAACAATCCATTCAAGAGGGTGTTTTGATCACGCCTGTCCACGGGCGCCCAATCCCCAAAAATCCAGAGCGGTATGTTAGAGAGCAGCCCTTGGGAATCGACATGATTCTCGAACCACCCCACCGCCTTCACGATGTTGGGAAACAACTCTCGAACGATTTCCTGGTCCCCCGTGTACCGGTAATACTCCCAAATCGTGCTGATCCAGTGCAGCACGAAATCCTTGATGTTGAAGATGTCCAGCAAGCCCTCCCGGTCGTCTCCAGGCCAGAACATCTGGATTATTCCGTCGGAGCGCTGCGATTGGGCAATTTGGCGTACATGTTTGCGCGTTAGCTTCGCGTCGCCAAAAACCGCGTGGTTGATTTTGCTCTCGACATAAGCATCGCCCACCCACTGTCTTTGCTCCCGGTTGGGACAATCTTCATAGGCGTCATGCATGCAGAGCTGGACCGTATGGCGGCAGGTCTCCCAAATCTCGTTGAGCAGCGCGTCACTGGAGTGAAACGAGCCGCGCGTCCCCACGGGATACGAAGTAAAATTAACGCCGGCTTGGCGGAGCGTTACGGGCCTCGGGCAGTCCCGCACCGTCAATTGCAGGTAGCGGAATCCGACCCATTCGAAAGCCTGCCAACGTTGGGGCCCATCTTTCATGATGTACCGATTGCAGTGCAGGCCATTGCGCGTCGGCGTGACCCGACCGTTGGCAAGGCTCTCACAGACGCCCATATCCACAATCCCACCCGCGACGCCCTCCAACTCCAGGTAGGGATAACCCGTCAATTCGCGCCCGAAATCCAGGACCACGACCGCGCTGTGTCCGGGAGAGTCGCCTGTGCCCAGCGGCGTGGTGCGAATGACCACGCCGGGTGAGGTCGCGGAGGTCAAGGATTCGGCGCTTTCCACTCCACAGTTTTTCAAAGGCCCAGGCTCCTCCTGGCTCATCTGATGGGCGATGGTCGGAGCAGCACCGGGGAGGAGATTTTGCACTTCCCCTATCATGGCAATCTTTGCGGGCCTCCTCTCCTCCTCGAGGAGCGGTGGTATGTCACGCGCCACGGGGTTTTCCCAGGGGAAAGGCGTCGTCAGAGGGATTTCGGTTTGGGAGACTGGGCTGATCACCTCGACCCTCTGCCATTGCGAATCGTCAAATTCGGGCAGGCTCCATCCCTCGACGTCACGCCTGGCATCGTACACTTCGACAAAGCCTAACGCTCCATTCACACGGGGCACATCCTGAGTCCACATCGGCGCCCGCAGGAATTTCCAGGAGGTGTCGCTTTTCAACAGCGTCAACCCTCCGCCGGAATGCTCGATGGCGCACTCGAAAATGAATCCCGGCCGTCCCGGCAAGTACCATCCCGTTCTTTCACCATAATAGTGCACCAGAGCGGCAATGACGTTCCGACCGGGCCGCAGAAGAGCTTTGACAAACAGTTCGTTCGCAACTACCTGGAAACTCTGGATTGGAACAAGACAGCACCGGGGCCCAATCTGCCGCAGGACATCATAAAAAAGACCTCTGAGAAGTATATTGCCGCCTATGAGCTGCTTACGGGAAGCATATTCGCACAAGAACGGGCATAAAATCCGCCCCTGCTTCTTTCTAAGAACTGTCTTTCATGGTGCAGGGGCTTTATGAAAAACCACCGCTCAAGAAGGCGGTGGTTTTTTAGGAACGAGGATGACACTTTCTCAAGATGCAGGGTTCTTTTCGATCTCAATAAGGAGATGCCGGGGGTACCGAACAACAGGTCTGCGCGGCTCTTTTTTTATAGTTCCTTCATTTAACCTTATGGTCGGTTAGCCTGCCTAGGGATCTGTTTTTTTCGAATACCCCAGCTCTTCTCCCTATGAAATGTATCGGCAGCAATGTCGATTGCTTAAGCGCATTTCTTGAAAGAAAATTTCATGACGACAAGCCGTTCAATCATGGTGTTCCTCGCCCGTCATCTCAAGTTTTTATGACCCCCCTGTGCAGATAAGAGATTGTTCACCCAGCTCCGGGCTGAGTCTGATACCGCACCGAAAGATATCGTATATCCGGCAATCAGATCCACAAGATGCTTCAGCATGCGTGCCGTGGCACCCCAGACTACGCCCCCTTCGATCTCAAGGAAGTAGATGTTGATGCCCCGGCCCCGGAAATGAGTCCGTTCAGCCATCCAGGCCGAATCACTCAGCGCCTTTCTCAAGGGGACCAGCAGCAGGATCTCGGATTCGCTGTTGATCTTAAAGTCGTACGGATAAGGGATAGCACCCACCACCGGCGTGATGTGATATCCCACAATGGATATATGGTCATCCAGCAGGCCCAGGACATCCACGTCATCCCGGCAGAGCCCGATCTCCTCGTGGGCCTCCCGCAGAGCCGTCTCCACCAGGCCTTTATCGGTAGACTCCACCCCTCCGCCCGGGAAGCAGATCTCTCCCTTGTGGTGCTCCACGTCCATGGACCGCATGGTAACAATCACCTGGGGATCACCATCCCTCCAGCACAGGGGGAGCAGGACGGCAGATTCCCGGAGGTCCTCCCGAGGGATGATCCTCCTCTTGTGGGCAGCCAGCAGGGTACGGATATAATCCTTCAAGGCCTGCTCACTACCAAGAAGCTCATGGATTCTGGAACCTTGCATGGATGCTTTTATTACCACAAAGACCTTGCCATGAACAGGCTTGACCGCGTGAGGTCTTGCTGTATATTATACCACTCATGAGAAGCAAAGGGGCAATCAAGAACTACATCGTCCTCATCAGAGACCTGGTGAGTGATGTGGAACTCCTCCTGGATGATGACATTGAGCACGATTCTTCACACAGGTGGAAGGAGCATGCAACGGTCATCTTAGGTAAAATCCTCGGCAGGGATCACCCCTATGTCAAACAATTCGCTGGGATAGAGTTCTGCACCCCTTTCTTCGACGACTTTGATGAGTTTATGGAGGAGGATACCTTCCGGCTCGCCCTGGAGGATGCCAGATCATTCCTCATCTCTCTCATCGACGAGCTTGAGAGCGAACACAACTGTACTCCCGGCCTCATGGACATGGAGAGCCTGTTCGCCGAGATGAACCGGTATGTCCTCGCCCGAGTGGGAGACCCGGGTATGCGCAGCAGCCTCCACAACCGGATCACAAGGCTGAGAAACGGCATGATGTCCGGCGAGATCTCAGGTGATGAGGTGCGCTACCACATGGAGCACATCGGCTGCCTTGATTCCGGGCTCTATGAGCGCATAGTCCCGCTACTGACATGGTATTATATCCAGGGGGCAGGTTTTAAAGGGGCGCACAACAACTAACCCATATCACACCTCCCTTATACATTCATTGTTCCTAAGGAAAGGAGTTTACATGCCGAAGATCACAAGGGCACTTGTGAGCGTTACTGATAAAAAGGGCATTACGGAATTCATCAAAGAGTTCGCTTCATTCGGTGTGGAGATCATCTCCACGGGCGGCACCGCCAAGACGCTGAAGGATAACGGCATCAAGGTGGTGGACATCTCCGAGTATACAGGCTTCCCCGAGATGATGGACGGCAGGCTCAAGACCCTGCACCCCCTGGTACACGGCGGGATGCTTGCCGTCCGTGACAATCCCGAGCACGTCGAGGCCATGAAAAAGCATGGCATCAAGCCCATCGATATGCTCGTAGTAAATCTCTACCGGTTTGAAGAGACCATTGCCAAGGGTGCATCTCTTAAAGATGCCATCGAGAACATCGACATCGGCGGGCCCGCCATGGTGAGGGCAGCATCCAAGAACTATAAATACGTGTCCGTAGTGACCGATACTGCCCAGTATCCGAAGATCATTACCGAGATGAAGCAGACCGGCGGCACGGTGAGTGAGAAGACCAACTTCGAACTTGCCCGGGACGCATTCTCTCTCACCGCGCGCTATGATGCCGCCATATCCAACTACCTCCAGGGTATCGATGTGGAGGAGGGTCAGTTCCCGCTCACGTATACGGTCCAGTACAAGCGCTCCCAGATCATGCGATATGGCGAGAACCCGCACCAGAAGGCTGCATTCTACAGCGAACCCAACATAGATCAGCCCGCAATATCAAGCGCCGAGAAGCTCTGGGGCAAAGAGCTCTCGTACAATAATATCATGGATTCCGATGCGGCCCTTGACCTCATCATGGAGTTCGACAAGCCCGCATGTGTGATCCTCAAGCATTCCAACCCCTGCG
>JBEKLI010000189.1:0-4998 GCA_050010275.1 Desulfomonilia bacterium
AAAAGTGTGTTGGCCCTTCGGGAAGAGGGATACCCTATCCTCAATTCTGCATGGGGCCTGAACGCCATGATTGACAACACCTGGACGTGCCGTGAAAGGCTGCTGGCAAACATCAGCCCCGACGGCAGGATCATGCTCGGGTGTTACGTGAAGGACCGCGGCGAGGTGGTGTGCAGCCGGTGCGGATTCACACCCGTGGCCGAGGCATCGGGGGCATACTCTCTAAGGCCGGGACCTCTCATAGCGGGTATACGCATTTTTCTTTTGCATTGTTAGGCACTTTCAAATCTCAAGACATGGAATGCCCACCCACTGAGATCAACATACAGGCCGATCTCCGCCATCTCGTTGCCTGATCGCTCATAGAGCTCATTACTGATGAGGTCTCTCATCAGAAGAGTCTTCCCTGCAAGGTCGACCCCGGTCATACGCACACGGGCCTGGGCCCTTGTCTCGGAGAGATTCACCACGATCAGGCAGACATCTCTGCCCTTTTGCCAGAACCATGCAGCCAGGGTCATCCACGTCGCATTGTCCGGCCATCCAGAAAGTTCACAGAGACGCCAATTTCCTTCCCGTATTACCTGTATGTTCACGGCTTCAAGCAGCTTGCCATAGAATGCTTTCAGACCATGGTCCACAGGCTCATCGGGCCTGCGCGTCAGGAAGACCGGGAGTTTCACCCTTCTCCCCTCGAACTGGCCTTCATGGAAGAGCTTCGCCCCGGGTAACGTTGCAATGACTGCCGCTGCGACTCGCGCCTTATCATGGGAAAATATAAATGCCGCCCTTTGCTCATCGTGATTTTCGATAAAACGCACCAGCCTCTTCTGATAAGAAACATCAGACTGCACGTGAAACCTCACACTCTCTGCGTTTTCTGAATGGAGCCTGTCATAGAGACGCTTGTCGTAGCAGTAGTCAAACCCCTGCTGCAGCAGTTCCCATTCCAGATCCCAGTAAGCCTCTGCCATGAACAGGGTGTCAGGGAGGTATTTCTTTACTGACTTGATAAGATCCGGCCAGAACTCCGTGACAGGTCTTGAACCCGCCCTGTCTCCCCAGGTCCTGACGAACACGTCATTCATGAGCAGCATGGCCATGTCGCACCGTATGCCGTCACACTGCTGCGCAATGGATGAAACCGCCTCAAGGGCTGCCTGGCGCAGGCCTTTATTGAACGCATTGAGCTGGAGCACATCCTGCCAGGCCGCGAAGTAAGGGTCTCTTCCGCAGGCATAGATTTTGTCGTTCACCTCCATAAATGATGCAGGGTCCTTTTCAAGGTCTTTTTGATCTCCTTGTATGAAATACTCAGGATGCTCGGTAACCCAAGGGTGATCAGGGGCCACGTGGTTCGGCACATAATCAAGGATGAGGCTTAAGCCCCGCTTTGCAAGCTCCTTGCGTGCTATGGCAAGGCCGTTGGCACCACCCAGACGTGCATCCGGCACATACCTGCGTACACAGTAGGGAGAACCCGTTATGTCAGAGGTCTGATAATCGGGTAATATACGCCGGAATTCCTCCTGAAGACCCTCGTTCTTCAAGGCAATACCGAACCCCACGGGACTCCTCTCCCAGACCCCCATGAACCAGACCGCATCCATGGAGAGTTCTGCAAGGGCGTTCCATGCCTCTTTCGATACCGTGGCAAGCGTCATCTCATACCCGGCTTGCCTGCTGAGTTCTTCAATCCATGCCCAGGTATTGATTTCATAGATCCTTGGATGGTTCGGCCAGCCTCTCATTTGATATCCTCCATGTCTGAGCGCATGCGTAGGTACTCTTTCATGACTGCGGCGATTATCATTGCAAGGATTCGAGCTTTCTCTCCAGCCGATTGCGGTCTTTTTTCAGAAGTTCTTCGACTGCGAGCCCCTGCCGGTACACAGCCGCAGCATCCCTTTTCTTTCCCCGGTCTTCATAGATCTCACCCATGAGCAGGTATGCATTGACAAAAGTCCTGTCTGAAGCGACTACCTGTCTCAACACCTCTAGGGCCTCGTCCCAGCTGCCGTCTTGTTTCAAAAAGGAGGCCAGGGTGTAGCCGTATTTTGCCTCAGGCTGCATCAGGTAAGCCTTCTTGCTCCATGCGACGGCCTCCTTCAATCTGTCCTTTGAGAGTATGATACTCAAGTTGTATGCTGCTGCAGCCATGGCCGGGGCATCATTCAGTGCGGTCCTGAAGTTCTCTTCGGCAGTCTTTATATCACCCTGCTCAATCTTCAAGAGCCCTAAGTTGAAATAGGCGTCCGCATTGTTCGGGTCAAGCTTAAGTGCCTTGTTCAAAGACGCTTCGGCCTTAGACACATCATGGAGCCGAGCATAGACAATGGACATATTAACATAAGGAGGCGTGGCGCCGGGTTCAATCCGTATGGCTGTCTTATATGCAAGAAGGGCATCCTTGTTCTCCCCCCGGTCAAGAAAGTAATTGCCCATATTGTAGTGAGATTGCCACAGATCCGGATGAACCAGTAATGAGGTAAGGTATTCACCAGTCACCCTGTCAAGATTCTTCGCCTCGGCTTCAGTGAGTTTCCGTGCGGAATACCTGGCCAATACGGAAGCAGCCTTGATGCGTACAAGTCTTATCGGGTCATCCGTTGCTGCAAGCAAGGCCTTGATTGCCTTTGATGTCGACACATCTCTAAGGCCCTCTGCTGCTGCCGAGCGGATAAGCCCTGAGGGGTCGTCAAGGGCGTCGATGAATACAGGGATCTTATTCATATCAGGACATGTCTTAAGCATCCGAAGCAGCGAGCAGGCAATCACATCATCATGATCCTTGCTCTGTATGTATGCGAGCATATCAAAAAGCTTGCTCCAATCCCGCCTGCGTCCTGCTTCAATAAGTGCTGAACGTTTGAGGAATGGAGCCTGATAATCATCCTTGTGCCATAGCCTAACAGTGTTGTCTGCCCAGGCGGCATCCTTGTCCGCATGACAAATGGTACAGGCGTTTGGAGACTTGAAGGCTAACGTGGCGGCAGGAACGGGGGGCAGCATGGAATGGTCGGTGCCCTGCATACGGGCAAATCCCGTCTTAGGCATGTGGCATGAGATGCACAAGCTGCCGGGACTGCCGGGTTTGTGGTGGGTATGCTCGCTTGTGTCCTGAATACGTTTTGCATGGCATGGCAGGCAGGCATCATTGGCCTTGGCACTGTCGGTAAACCGGTAGCCGCCGCCGCTGGTATGGCACCTGAGGCAATCGAGCCGGCCGGATTTGACACATGGGCTCATGAGCCAGCGGGTATAGGTATGGTTGTCGGCCAGATTGCATCCGTCGGAATAAAAATCGGGGTCTTCAAGCGTCGTCAGGTCGTAATGGTCAAAAAAATTATCGCCTGGTGTAAAGGAGTTGGTAATCGGAACCATCTTGGAATGACATGGTGCGCATGTTGAGTTGATCTGAGCCGAAGTAAATTTCTTGATGCTGATGATCTTCTGGTCTTCGGGAACGGTACTGTTTTCCGCAGCCTTCCGGAAGAGCATGTCATGTTCGTTCACCGGGCCGTGGCACGACTCGCAGTTAATGCCCTGCTCAAACAAAACAATGCCGTATGTATTGTTCTTAAGATCGTAGTTCATTGAAAATTGGCTTATATGGCAGCTGGAACATGAAGTGTTGAAGGTATACCCCGGTTCCTTCCAGTACCCCGGGTTCCCTCCTGCGTGTCTGATCCCGCTGGAAGCCGTATCAACCCATTCCTTCTTATGTACATCGTAAGCCAGCGGCAGGATCTGAAACCTCCTCTCCTCTAGAAAAGTAAGGAAATAAAATATATTCTTTCCTCCAAGCACGTGATCGATTCGATATCTTGAGCTGTTCCAAGGCAAGTTGCCCTTTTCGATCACATAACCTTCCCTACCCTTTATATCGGCCTGGTAACGGTATCCGCCGATTCTGATATCCTTTGCCTGTGGGGAAAGCTTGCTCAAGGCAAACTCCTGAGAGTACGGCTGTACGGCAAGGCCGTGAAGAGACTTGGACCATACAGCGTAGAACTCGGCATGGCACTGCCTGCAACTCACCGAGCTAACGTTTTCTCTATTCTGCGCGGGGGTCTTCTCTGCATAAACGTCTTTACGATTATGAAAGGTTGAGCAGATCAGTATGATAACCAGCGCCATCATGGTTACCATGAGTACGAACAGAATTCTCTTCATGACACTCCTCATATAATTCATTTCATAGGTGGATAATTTCTTTCCCCCTTCAATTCATAGAATAATACTCATAAGCATTTCTTAGTCCAGTAATTTCACAGATTATCATAGCAGATCTTACAACCATCTGGATACCACACCATTATCCGCTCAAAGTTCCTTCTGCAGAATGGCATTTAATGAGGCTCCTGAATCAAGATGCGCGGATATGGGCTAATATTTTCATAATATAGTGTCTTTTTGTGACATGCATCCTTTTTCTCAAGAATGCATCAAAATCTTTAGAAATAAAGTTTTAACCTCCTCTTAAGGATGGCGCGTCCTATGCCCTAACCGCCATCCTATTTTTTTATTATTTTATGAAAGGGCCCCTTTGATTTTCATTTGAAAGCCTCTATCTGATATTGAAGATGACATGAAAGGAGCTCGCGTATGAAACTTTCCGAATACTTCGAAAATATCAGAGGTAAAGGTGTTCTGGCAACCTCCGATTCATCAGGATTTGTAAATGCAGCTGTTTATGCCCATCCCCATTTCATAGATGAAGCCACCATAGCATTCATCATGGGTGAAAGGCTCTCACACGACAACCTCAAGTCCAATCCCCATGCAACATACATATTTATGGAAGAAGGCGAGAAGTACGTGGGCAAGAGGCTTTATATAACCAAGATCAAAGAGGAAAGGGATAGTGAGCTGATAGACACCTTGCGGAGGAAAAAACACTATATACCTCATGATGAATACTACAAAGAGAACAAGTTTCTCGTCTCATTCAGGATCGACAAGGTGTTGCCGTTGATTGGAGCCGGAGAATAAAGA
>JBEKLI010000190.1:0-4990 GCA_050010275.1 Desulfomonilia bacterium
AGCCGTTGCCCCCGAGCACCATCATGGCCAGGAACATGACCGACTGGTCGAAAGAGAACGTATCGGGGCTGATGTAATGCGAGCCGCTGTGGGCAAACAACCATCCTCCAAGCCCGCCATAGCCGGCAGACAGGGCGAAGGCCGTGATTTTGTAATAGGTGGAATCCACCCCCGCCGTCTCAGCCGCCATCTCATTCTCCCGGATCGCCAGAAAGGCGCGCCCGACGCGGGAGTTCTTCAGCCGAATCGACGCCCAAGTGAACATGATCAAGGAAACGGCTGCCACATAGAAGAAGGTCTTGGGATCCTTCAGTTCGTAGGGACCGATCCAGGGCGACGGGATCTTGGGGATGCCGTCGGACCCGCCGGTGAGCCAAGTGGCGTTGATCAAGATGATCTGCAGGATGGGAATCCTCATTACGACATGGTAACCGGTTAAGCCCTTTTATCATGTCTTTCTCAAGTGCTGTTACCAATTTGATATTTCCCTAAAGATTCACTTTCGTTGTCCCGATAGATAGGCTATGCATAGGGAAGAATTGATTTTTAATGCGATTCCTTTATTAATAGGATATAATACTGACAATGACAGTTACGCGCTCCTTAACTTATGGCCTAATTTTGGTTATCGCGTTGCTGCTCGTGTTCACTCTCCCTGGGGAAAAAGGGATCATCCGAGGCTATCAACTCCATCGCGAACTTATCACTCTGAAAAGCCACAATGCCCAACTCGAGCTGGAAAATTCTGCACTCACACGGGAAGCAACCATGCTGAAAGACAATATGTCATACATAGAGAATGTAATTGTGAAAGAGCTGAACCTGGTAAGACCCGGAGATACCATCGTGGTGTTCAAAAAGAAAAAGTCTTGATCGCGGGGTGGTACAATGTTTTTTGAGAAAAATCTGCTTGGCTTGGATATCGGTTCACAATCAATTAAAATGGTGGATATAGCCAAGACGCGGAGCGGCTACCAACTGAAGTCATTAGGTCTTGGCCTGATACCTGCCGAATGCATCGTGGACAAGGATATCATGGACTCTGAGACGGTAGTGGATACAATCAAGAATCTCAGGGAGAACTTGAAGGTTCGAGTCCACGGTTCCGCTACTGCGATATCCGGCCATTCCGTGATCGTGAAGAAGGCCGAGCTCCCTCTCATGAGTGAAGGCGAGCTCAGACAGACATTACTTATCGAGGCTGAACAGTACATACCCTTTGACATCAATGATGTGTATCTGGATTCCTTCATCCTGGGTGAGAGCCTGGAGCGCACAGATATGATGGATGTGCTCTTCGTTGCAGCCAAGAAAGAGCTCGTTGACGATTATACTTCAGCAGTCAGAAATGCAGGTCTAAAGCCCATGCTCATGGATATCGATGTATTCTCGCTTGAAACGATGTATGAAATAAACTATCCGGATGCAGCTGAGAGCATCGTGGCACTCGTGGATGCCGGGGCATCGATGATCAACATCAATGTACTCAAAGACGGTATGTCGATCTTTGCCCGTGATATCTCTATGGGTGGCAGGCAGCTCACAGAAAGAATACAGCGCGAATTCAGCGTGAGCTACGAACGGGCCGAGAACATTAAGACCGGCGCAAACATCGAAGGCATAGACCTGGAGAAGATCAACTACATCTTCAAAATGGCGGCGGAAACCTATGTGCAGGAGATCAGGCGGACACTGGACTTTTTCCTGTCTACCATGGTTAACGAGAATATAGAAAAGATATACATGAGCGGCGGATCCAGCAGGATACCCGGGATCATCAAGCTTCTTGAGAAACAGATGGAGATCCCCGTGGAACTGGTCAACCCGTTCAATAATATCAAATGGGACGATAGAGTGTTTGACCCGGAATATATGGCCTATATTGCACCACAGATGGCTGTGGCCGTGGGCCTTGCATTAAGGAGGGCCGACTATAAATGGTAAAGATAAATCTATTACCCATCCGGCTTGAACTAAGGAAGAAGGCCCTGGTGGAGCATGTGGTGCTTCTCGCGCTCTGCATCTTTCTCCTGCTCATCTTTGAATGGTTCGTCCAGGCCACAATAATCGCACAAAGGGAGTCCCTGGTAAGGGAGGTTGCAGCTACAAAGTTGGAGATCAAGAAGCTCACTGCCGAGGCCGGCGAGATCGAGAACTTCAAACAACAGAAACAGGAATTGGAGAAAAAACTCGATGTAATCCAGGACCTCAACGCCAAGAAGACCGGACCTGTGGAGATCCTGGACGAGCTGAGCATGATCATCCCTGATAAGGCATGGATTACCTCTCTGAGCAACAAAGGTGACAGTATGGTGCTCGAAGGCCAGGCCCTGGACAATACTACCATTGCCACGTTCATGAAACAGCTACAGAGCTCGAAGCATTTCGATAACGTAACCTTAGTGCTCTCCCAGCAAGAGGGGGGCAGGCAGAAATTTTCCATCACGTGCAAGATCAAGTTGTCGGCCTGAGGTGGAGTATGAACGCAATTGATATACTATTACGACAGAAGCCGCTCATTAAGGTGCTTATCCTCGTGGTTATCCTTGGCGCCATCATCGGCATCTACTGGCAGGTATTCTACAAGCCTGTACTCACCGATATCAGGACCATTGAGCCGGAGTTGAACCAACTCAAGTCCCAGCTTGCCGCCAAAAAGGTAATCGTAAAGGAAAAAGCCAGGTACCTTGCAGAACTTGAACAAACCAGGGCTAAGCTATACATAGCCTTGAAACAACTCCCCGACAAGAGTGAGATCCCGACACTCCTTGAAAACGTCTCTTCCCTGGGCACTGCTGCAGGGCTGCAATTTAAGCTCTTCAAGCCTATGCCCGAGGTCGCCAAGAACTTTTATGCAGAGATCCCTGTAGGTATCCAGGTGGAGGGGAAGTATCGGGACATCGTCACATTCTTCGACAATGTCTCCAAGATGCCCCGGATCGTCAACATCTTGGACATCACCATGGGCTCACCCAAGAAGAACCCCACCGGCGACGGTACGATGGTTTCCACATCTTGCAGTGCAGTCACCTATAAATTTATAGAAGGGGCGAAGACAACACCCTCAGAATCCAGCTCAACCAAGGGAGGGAAGAAATGAAGAAGATCACCTATTCTCTCCTCATCGTAGGTTTATCGGGTTTATTGTTTGCCTGTACCGGCGGCCAGCAGTCCCCAACCGTGGCAACGAGCCAGACACCACATGCGACGGTCAAGAAAAAGGCGGAAATGGTTAAGCCGGTGCTTGTCCAGGAAGAAGAGAAGAAGCCGGAATATCAAGTAACAGGTGTGCGAGATCCCTTCCAACCCTTCCAGGGCATCAACCCAGGTGAAGCGGGGCCAGGCGGCAGCATGGGCCCGGATACACTCCAGAGGCTTTCCATTTCGCAAGTTTACCTCGTCGGTGTCATCCTCACCAAACAAAACCGGGCCCTTATCCAGGATTCGTCAGGCATGGGGTATATCATCACCGAAGGTACTCTCATCGGCGAGAATAGTGGTATAGTCACAAAAATCGCGAAAGACGGGATTACCATCAAACAACACTTCAAAGACTACATGGGTCGTGTGACCACCCGAGAAGTTGTATTGGCTCTCAAGAAGGAAGAGGGGGTAAAGTAGCATGAAGAAACATACCATCCTAGTATTCATAATTGGCTTGCTTGCATGGCCGTTTTCCGCATCCGGATTGACCATCAAGAGTGTGGATTTCATGAATGTGGAAAATAAGTCACGCCTCCAGATCGGCCTTGATGGACAGGCAACTTATGACGTGAACCGGGAAGGCAACAGCGTGGTACTAAGGATCAACAAGGCTAAAATCCCTAACCACCTTGCACGGCCATATATTACTTCCGAGTTTGCAACTGCCATTCAAGAAATCCTTCCACGGCAGGACAAAGGGGATGTGGTCTTTGATATTGCCATGAAGCAAATGACCCCCTACTTTGTGTCCCAAGACAACAAGCTTCTCATTATGGACTTCGATATCCCCGATGAGGTCAAAAACAAGGTTCAACCGGTAAAGGCCATCGCTCTCGATACGGTTCCGGCGGCTGTTCAAAGTTCGGGATCCTCTGAACTCTCCAAACAGCCCTATGTGAAAGGTCTTTCCCCGGAACCCGCCTTCCAGAGCAACATCATCAACACGGATACCTCCCCCAAATACAAAGGAGAAAAGATCACCCTGGATTTCCAGAACGCCGACATTCACAATATCTTAAGGATCATCGCAGACGTGAGCGGGCTCAATATTGTGACCTCGGACGAAGTCAAGGGAACCATCACCATCAGGCTTAAGGACATCCCATGGGACCAGGCCCTGGATGTGGTCCTGGAAAGTAAGGACCTTGATAAAATGGCCATGGGCAATGTAGTGCGCATTGCACCGGCGGATAAAATCAAGCAAGCCCAGGAGCGCCAACTCGCCTCAAAAAAGACCCTGGAGCAGTTGGAGCCCTTGGTCACCTCGGTTATCCCCGTCAACTTCGCTAAGGCATCAGAGATCACTTCTACTATCAAAGGAAAGGAAGTGGGGCTGCTTTCGGATCGCGGCAACATCACAGCGGATAACAGGACCAATGTGCTCATTGTCAAAGACATCAGCAAAAGCGTGAATGATATCAGCGCCATGGTGAAGAGGCTGGACAAACCAACCCCGCAGGTCCTCATATCAGCCAGGATAGTGCAGGCAGACAACAATTTCTCCAGGGGTCTTGGTATCCAGTGGGGAGGTTCTTTCAGGAATCAGTCCAACTCACATCTCTATGGCCTCTCAGGGGTGAACACCGCGGTTGCGACGACTGCAATCGCAAGAACCAGGAGCACGGCACACAATGATCTTCGCATAATGCCTCCTTTTACAAATCTATTGCAGTATTTGCAAGACAAGTGCCAACCTGCAATTCGCGGGATGAAAGATAATATCTTACTCGGCAAACACTTATATTCCGGAAACAGAAAAGAAACTTTTCAATAGATCGTGAAGTGG
>JBEKLI010000191.1:0-4980 GCA_050010275.1 Desulfomonilia bacterium
GTCATTCATGCGCAACATCGACGGGTCTGCGTGGATGGATAATCCGCAGCTGCAGGTCGTCGAGTCCGCCAAGGATTCGCCATTCGGCGGCTCTAGCTTCACGTTGTTCGCCAACGTCGTCGGCGTGGATATCGACAGCAGAGAGATTATCTACAAACCCGGAGAGGGAATCACCGGTCAAGTGGCACAGACCGGAAAACCTTTAGTCATTACCAACCTCGATGAGGAGAAGCACTTCCTCGACAGGACCGGATCCAGGCGGTCATTGAACCGGTCGGAGCTTGTGTTTTTCTGTGTTCCCATCATCCATGATGACAAGGTGGTGGGTGTTCTCTCGGCTGATAAGGCGGCAATGGAGGCGGACAACCAGGAATATGATCTGAATCTTCTTTGTGAGGTGGCTGAACTGATTGCCAAGGCCGTACACATGAGAGTTCTTGAGGAAGAGAACATTATGTTAAAAAACATTCTTGGAAAAAGCAGGCGGCCTTCAGAGGAACTTGTCGGCAACTCGAAGACGATGAAAGACGTCTCCAGCCTCATCTTTCAGGTTTCCGGATCCGGCACGACTGTTCTTATCCATGGGGAGACAGGGACTGGGAAAGAGCTTGTTGCAAGGGCCATCCATATGAATAGTCCCAGGGTTCAAAACCCGTTTATTGAGGTGAACTGCGCCGCCATTCCGGATACCCTTATAGAAAGTGTGCTATTCGGACATGAGAAAGGGGCTTTTACCGGCGCTGACAAGAGGAAGAAAGGAAGGTTCGAGGAGGCAAACGGCGGGACCCTGTTTTTCGATGAAATAGGGGAGCTCTCCCCTCTTGCTCAAGCTAAGCTTCTGAAGGTGATCGAGCAGCGTAATTTTCAACCTATAGGATCGGAGACTATGGTGAAGGTCAATGTGCGTATCATTGCCGCCACCAACCGCGACCTTGAACAGGATGTGGCCGCCGGCATGTTCAGAGCGGACTTATACTACAGGCTCAATGTGTTCCCTATTTACATGCCTCCATTGCGGGAGCGCGGTGGAGATATCATCCTGCTGGCAAATTACTTTGTGGAGAAATATGCCAAGCAGTTCAGAAAATCCATTCATTACATCTCCACACCAGCCATTGACCTCCTGCTGGCTTACCATTGGCCTGGCAACGTCCGCGAGCTTGAGAATTGCATCGAACGGGCCGTTCTGCTCACAAGAGGTGACACTATCGACGGCATACATCTGCCCCTCTCGATGCAGAAGCAGAAGGTAGTAACCACGGAGGGAAAGCAGCAGAGGAGACTGGAAAGCCTTGTAGCATCCTATGAGTGCTCCATAATCGTGGATGCAATGAAAGCCGCCAGGGGCAACCAAAGCAAAGCAGCTCGACTCCTCGGAACCACCAAGCGCATCATGCAGTACAAGATTGAGAAACACAATATCGATAAAAACCGCTTCAAGACAATAAAACCGAGAGCGACAAACCGCCCGTCGCTCCCGCCAGATTTCTGATTTATGAATTCCTCCTATAAACTATCTTCAGGAACTCGAGTGATCATCTGTTCTGCTGTTTGGGTACTCAATCTTGGCTTGCTGCAGCCCTGATGTGATATCCGCGGATATAAAGGCAAGATTTTCTCTCATATATGAAAAATTTACCAGTAGAGTATTATGGCACAGCTGTATCTGTAGGAAGGGCCTATCCTTTCCCTGATGGCACACCTGTTGCTCTTTGGTGTGGGGGTCATACCTTAGAAAGGATGTGCGGCATGAATACATTGCTTGATTTTATCCATCACTTCTTGATTATCTCAATAATCTCCATAATTTTGTTTACAATAGTCATTGCCTTTATTTATGAATTCATACTCCCTGCCACACGTATAAAAAAAGATCTTCAAGTAACAATCAACCGTCTCAAACAGATAAAGGCCGCCTCCAAGGGCAAGATATCCGACCTTGGAGAAATATCATGCGAGATAACGGCAAATGATAAGCTCTCTCATGCCTGGCATGAGTATTGTGAAACGCTTCATGAACAACGAGCCCCCGAACAATCCGCTCAAGAGAAAAGAATACGCTGGCGCTCAACAACGTTAGCTGAGACATTTTTCACGGAACAATCACTTGTAGATACCCCTCTTAAAACAGCGTTTTATAAGCATTTACCCGGAATTCTCACCGGCCTGGGCATCATCGGGACATTTTCCGGTCTTATTGTCGGTCTGATCCGGTTTGAGGTCTCGGGTGATGCTGATAAAGTACGCGCAAGCCTGAATGGGCTTATCCAGAGTGTAGGTTATTCTTTTATCGTGTCCGCTTCCGCTATTTCCCTGGCAATGATCTTTATCTGGATTGAGAAGTCTCTTGTTACAGGGTGTTACCGGCATGTTGAAAGGCTGTGTCAGCTTATTGATAGTCTATTTGATGCCGGGGCCGGTGAGGAATATTTAGCGCGTCTTGTCGTCGCTTCAGAGGCTTCAGCCCTGCAAACGCAACAAATAAAGGAGTCTATCGTCATTGATCTAAGAAAAGTTCTCTCCGAAATTACGAAAGAGCAAATAAAGGCATCCGCTCTTCTCAATAAACAACTTTCAGAAAATATTGTTCAAAGTTTGAATGACACCATCAGAGGGCCGATCGAGCGGATTTCTCTTGCCGTTGACCGGGCAGGTGCAAACCAAGGCGAAACCGTTCATATGTTATTGTCGGATCTCCTGAGCAACTTCGCGTCACAGATGCACGATATGTTCGGCAATCAATTGCATCAGATGGGTAATCTCCTACAACAAACAGCTACAACCATGCAGTCGGCTGCTTTGCAAATAAACAAGCTTTCCGAGAACACCCAGTTAACGGGGAAGGGTGCTGCAGAAGCAATGGTTGAGCGTATGAGCATCACGAATAACTCGATTGAGTCCTTTATAGGGGATCTTGGAGAAAAGGTTACCAATATTGTTAAGAGGCTTGAGACACAATCAATACATACTACGGAAGAGAATGGGGCACTCCAGAATCAACTTGCGCAATACACGATTTCAGCCATGAGTGAAATATCCACGCAGATCCAGACACTCGCTACAGAGATGCGCCAAGCGAGTGAAGTGATGCACAACAGTGTGACAGGTCTGTCGCAAACCACAAAAGAATCCATGATACTGTTTCATTCGGGTGCGAATACCTTGAATACCGCTATGAACGGCTTTGCAAAGGCAGGTCAAGGGATAAACAACACCATGCAGGCAGCAAATGATACGACGGAAAAAATTCAAATTGCTTCGTCAAATCTTGTCCAGGCAACGAATGGAGTCAAGAATATGATGGACGAATACAAGGATATGAGCAAGATCTTTGCCGCTATCGTTTCCGACCTCAAGTCCACCATTGAAAATGCCCGGAAAGAAGCATCCATGACCACCCAGATCGTCTCACAAATCCAAGAAGCAACTGAACAACTGGGTATTGCCGAGAATAAGGCCGGGGAATATTTGCACGGGTTGACGGAGGTTCTTGCCCAGGCCCATGCCGAATTTGCCGGGAACATCGAGCTTACCCTTCGAAAAAGCAATTCACGCTTTCACGAGGAACTCTCAAGATCGGTCTCTCTGATTTCGGGTGCAATTCAAGATTTTGGAGATGTCCTGGACTCTGTGATGGAAAAAGGGGAGATTCAGTGCTCGGCTTAAAGGTGCGGCCCCATCGAGGTGCCAAAGAAGAAGCGGAAAAGCCATTCTGGATATCATTTTCTGACATGATGACCGCTCTCATGGTCCTTTTCCTGGTTGTAATGACCGTGACACTCCTTGCCGTTACCCATACTATCTCGGAAGCGGAGCGCAGGAAAACACAGCGTGATGATGAAATCAATAAACTCATAATGAAGATTCATGAGATATCAAAGAATTTTCCCGGGATCACCCTGCGGGGGCATACGATCGACTTTGGCGATCAGGCCCGTTTCGACACCGACAGCCATAGGCTCACCGATGAGCAAGCAAGACACCTGAGGGCATTTGCCCCCGGCATATTAAAGATAGCCCGTGATCCACTCGGTCAGAAATGGCTTAAACGTGTTGTCGTAGAAGGTTATGCCGACCAACGGGGTACGTATCTGCATAATCTCGACTTAAGTATGCAGCGTTCCGAGAGAGTGCTTTGTGCCTTACTCGCCAAACCTGAACCGGATGAGGTGCCTATCAGCAAGGAAGATCGTTTGCTCATTCGTGAACTCTTTTTAGTCGGAGGATCATCCTATAATTCATTGAAGAAAACCCTGGAAGAAAGCCGCCGGATAGAATTAAAACTTGAATTCATCGAGGTAGGAGAAACGAGGTCCAAGGCTTCTCCTCTGCCATTGGACGAGGACCGATACTGTCCGCTTGACTGACTATGCATGTGCTTGACTCATTACGTTTCAGAATAAATCAGACATTTTCCGCCGCATTACATGATGCGGCCTGGGGGCGGCCACAGCTTATGAGCAAGGCCTTGGAAGAGGTTTGCCAGGCCTTCGACACCCCTGCAGACACTACTTCTCAAAGGTCAATTGAAAAGACGTTATTAACTTTTCGTCGTTCCTCTGAGTTGTCCACCTTCCTAGACCTGAAATATGCCTGCCTGGGTATCTCCCATATCCTCGAAGAGGATGGTTGGCGATTGATAGAAGATAATGAGCTTTTTCCTCTATTGATGCGAAAAGTCGATGCGGAGAAGCTTAAGTTTCACCGGTTTCTGAAATGCTATCAAGGACTCTTATCAGGATATTTCGACTATAATATATTTGCCGATGATGTAATGGAAGCCGGACAAAAAAACTGGGAAAGTTTGCGCAGGTTTTTGCGTGATCATCTTCGCATAATTCAACGAGCCATGCCTGCTCACAGATGGGTTCACGTTATCAGTGAGCATATGAACCTGCTTAGTGAGAATCTATGCGAACGTTATGGTCTTGCTTTGGCTCAGGGCGACTGCAACGAATTAAAATCGGCATTAGAAGGGTT
>JBEKLI010000192.1:0-4953 GCA_050010275.1 Desulfomonilia bacterium
ATGGGATCAACCGGGATGCGGCGGATAAATTTCATTTTCTTTCCGGCAACATCCACCCGAACCGAGAGCTCAAGGAGCTTTGATTGTTCGGACTCCATCGCAGCCTTGGCATCGCTTACCCTGACATCGTAATCCTTACTGTCAATCTCCAGAAGGAGGGCTCCATTCTTCACCAGCTGGTTGTCTTGTGCATAGACCGCCTTTACCGTTCCCGCAACCTTCGGGGCTATGGAATGGATCCTCCCGGTCACATAGGCATCATCCGTTGAAATATAGTATTTGGTATGTCTGATATAGAAATAGACACCGGTGACGATCATAACAGCAATGAGTGCAAAGACAACGAAGATCATCGATCTGTTGGAATTATTTCCGCTGCTGTTTTCTTCCTGTGCCATGCACTCCTCCCTATCTGTTCATATGCAGCATGGATCTCTAAATGGATGAATCAAGGGGTTAATAGGTTGCACATCGGGTGTCAAGTGATAATATTGTCTGATGATCATAAGCTTCTTAATGAGGCTCGATCCTTCAAGACACCCTCGCATCCTGGAAGAAAGTCTCATGTGCACGATACGATTTTTTATGTGACGTAATCAATTACCCTGTTCCCAAAAACGATATTCCCATTATAATATACCAGTGGAATGTAATTAAATGTATGTATCCGATCTGCGTTGGGAATCATATGGAATCCATAAACAGCGAGAAATCAAAATATCCTGTCCTTGATTATATTGAGGTGCCCAAGGACGTCCTTGGGGCATGGCAGGAGATCGTTGACCTGATATCCGATATCTTCCATGTCCCGACAGCACTTATCATGAGGGCACATGAACGCCATATCGAGATATTCGTACGAAACCAGAATGCGGCCCACCCCTATAAACCCGGCAATCAAGAGTTCTATGAAACGGGCCTGTATTGTGAATATGTCATGAGCAACATAAACCCACTGCTCATGGCTGATGCCCGAAATGACCCTAGGTGGTGCCAGAATCCTTGGATAAAACAGGGTATGATCTCATACCTGGGTATGCCGCTTACTTGGCCTAGGGGTGAGATCTTCGGCACTATCTGCGTAATGGACACCAAGGAGAATCATTACTCCGAGCAGCTCATTAAACTGCTCCAGAAGTTCTCGCGCCTTGTCATTTCGGACCTCTACAGTATCTGGGCAACCCTTGAACTCGAAAAGGCAAACGAACAGACCCGAAGGCTCAATAAGCAGATGCACCTGTTCCTGGGCATCGCAGCCCATGACCTGAAAAATTCCCTGAACGTTCTGCTTGGGTGCAGCAACATGCTCTTGGAAAAGGTAACGGCACAGACAAAGAAAGAGCGCACATACCTTGAACTCATACACAGATCGGGCATTACCATGCAGAACCTGCTGGATGAGCTTCTGGATATTTCACGGATTGAGACTGCGCGTTTTCCCTTAAGTATCCAGGAAATCGACCTGTTGGAGGTTGTAAAGGACGATGTGCAGTTTAATCAGCACCTGGCAGAGGCAAAGGTTATCCAGGTCAACCTGCTTGCCCCTGCAGGACCGCTTATGGCAAGGATCGACCCTGCAAAAATCGATCAGGTGCTCAACAACCTCATCTCCAATGCAATCAAGTTCTCTCCGAGATTCTCGACAATAACCGTTTCGGTTGATAACAGAGCCGATGAGATCGTGGTTGCCGTTCAAGACCAGGGACCGGGGATTCCCATTGAAGAGCAGTATAACCTTTTCAGGCCCTTCCAGACCACCAGCATTCAGCCTTCTTCGGGAGAGGCAAGCACGGGTCTCGGGCTGTATATCGCACGAAGGATCGTCGAGGAGCACGGGGGCCGGATATGGGTAGAGAGTGAAACGGGTACCGGCTCAATGTTCTGCTTCAGCCTGAAAAACATTCAGGATACAGTGAAGATACCTGAAGCAACTTTAGACTATGATTCAGTAAAGCTTAAATATCAAGATAGTAAACCAGCAGATCATTAAGGATATTATCCCGGGACTTGCCAGGGGCAGGGATATCCTTCATATGCCGGGACTGATCCTTGTTGAGCACTTTACATAACAGACAAGACATGCAAAGAGTTAGCTGATGAGGGACACGACTGTTTGGGTGAGATACTTGGGATTACCCTCCTTGGGCAGCCAGATATTAACCTGTGTAGAAGGCCTCTTCATCTTGGCCATCCATGCCCCTATCTGCTCAGGCTTAACGGAGATGCAGAAGAGCTCGTTCCATGTATTCATAAAGAGCACATCCAACTCACGTATGGAATGCAGACTGTCAGGGCATTCAATGTTTGCGACAATAACCACGTGCCTAGCGTATTTGTCTTCCATAAGAGATGAACGGTCAAGGCCGATGGAGCTGGCATCCGGAATCAGCGCGTTGAGCCTCCATAACAGAGATTGAATGTCGAACAGCACCACCTTGGATGCATTGGGGATCATGTGGAAGGCGGTGGATGCATCGAAGCGTTTGTTGTAGACAAGCCATGCAAGAATCTTGGTCACCCTGTCAGATTCCATGATGGGTGCAACATCGCTCATCTCCGGAGACCACTCGAAAATGCTCCAGATACCCTTTTTATAAACAAAGAAAAGGTCTCGATAGGCGGGCTCCTTTTTCTTCACCCGCTTTTCAGACTCGATCTTCCCGTCTTTTGATACATAAAAGGCCTCAACTCTCCGCCTGAGGACCTCTACTTCAACATCCTCGTCAAGGGCTGAATGAACCATGTATGACTTGGCCCTGCGTATGAGTTGTACGGTGGCCAGTTTGAGGTATGCATGGATATCATCCCCGAACTCCCGATACTTTTCCACCCCCCATTCGGAGAATTCATTCAGTTCCTTGATGGCGTGGTAAGACCACCCCCATGACTTAACAATGTCCACCATCATCGACGATTTACCATCACGCTCCAGCTTGATAAGATCGGTGCTGCGAATATTGGGGTTCACCTTCAGGTAAAAACACTTCCTGAGCAGATCAACCGTACGGTCATCACCCCGTAAACGGTAATAGTCCTCCACGCGGCGAAGGATTTGGTAATATGGATCAACGATGTCTTGCCCTACGGCATGAAAAACGTTTTTCTTAAGGACATTGCATAAGAGCATGTCCTTTGCCGAGGTGTCCAGATAACTGGCGACAAGGGCCATCTTGAGAACCGATTTCAGAGGATCGTCGAGTGCCTTGTGCATCTGCCACAATGCTGCCCCCAGGAGCTCTTGTTCAGGTATGAATTCAAGATTGCCGAGATCAATGATATCTTCATCGTTTAAGCTGGATTGCGAATGCACTATTGTTCGCATCTTTTCATAGGTATCTTTCTCGGTCTCAGGAGATACGACCCACCAAAGCGGCACCCTCCCTTCGATGAGGGTCAAGGTGCGGTAGAACTCTTCCTTAAGGATGCTCTTCAGGGCAGAGCCGGAACCCTCCTGGGATACAGAGCCGAATTTGTTGGCTTTGATATCCTTAAGGTCCATGAGGAAAAAGTGAATATCGAGAAGGTATTTACCGGTAATCCACCGCTGGAGAAGCTTCAGCTTCTTTTCGAGGGACCTGAGCCTATCATGCTCGATACGCTGGGCATCCACAACTACCCAGATGTCATAGTCCGATTCTCTCGTCTGAGCAAGGCTGCCCACCGATCCAATGGTGAATAGACCTTCGATCTCGTGCTGCCGAGGGATATAATCCTGTATTTTCCCTAGATTGATCCTGGAGGTGAGAAGCGACCCGATGTCTCTGAATGTCTGCGAAGGCCACTCCATGTATTTGATGCCGCATGGGCAGTCCCCATGCTCCACATAACCGGGCAGATTGGGGTGGTTGATATGTATCAGCAAGGGCAATAGTTCAAGGATGACCCGCGCACCTGCCGGGTCACACTTGTACATAATGTCCTTCTTGTAGCGGTTGTAGCTTGTAAAGGCCCTCAGACCGCTTGAAACACTTGTATCCGGATGCCTCATTAATGTGCTTATCGCACTATACTTCCCGCGACTTTAGGCGCCAGCTTATGAGGAACAACCCAATGACTACCATGATCATGCAAAGAAGCTGTCCCATGGTAAAAGGCCCGATGACAAAACCGAGCTGTGGGTCAGGCTCCCTAAAGAACTCCAAGGAAAATCGAATGATTCCGTAGCAGGTAAGGAAAACGCCGAATAACATGCCATGAACGCTTACCTTTCTGCTGACGAGATAGAGGATGATGAAAAGGAGAAGACCTTCAGAAAGGGCCTCATATACCTGGGAAGGATGCCTCGGCAAAGGCCCGCCATTGGGGAATATCATACCCCAGGGGGCGTTTGTCACCCTTCCATAGAGCTCGGCATTGATGAAGTTGCCGATGCGGCCGAAAAAGAGGCCGGGGGTTGCGCCTATTGCACCGAGATCGGCCAGCATAAGGAAGGGCTTCTTGCGTAATATCGAGAAGATCCATCCGGTGAGGACCAGGCCTGCCAGACCTCCATGAAACGACATCCCCCCTTCCCATACGGCAAGAAACTTCAAGGGGTGGGAAAGATAATATCCTGGATTGTAGATAAGGCAGTAACCCACACGGGCCCCTATAACAAGTCCAAGTATGCAATAGGTGATGAGATCTTCCACCTCGGTCTTTGTCATGGGGAGCTTTCTGCGTCGGCAGAGATCCACTATGACAAAGTACGCTACTATGAAGCCGATGATATACATAAGACCATACCATCTCAGCTGCAAAGGGCCCATATGGATAAGCACAGGATCAATCTGGGGGTATCTCATGGACTAAGGTGTTCTCATATCTCACCCCGGTAAGTCAAGGATCTTGGTCCTTTGGGGCTAAAGGCGATCTCTTGAAGGTGGATACTTGATGATGGGTCTATTTACGCTTTATATTCTATAATTATTTATCTTTTATGGATAATTTCTCAGGTAGCCTTGACTAAATTGC
>JBEKLI010000193.1:0-4926 GCA_050010275.1 Desulfomonilia bacterium
CATTGAGGAGGAAAAGTTCATGAATGTGATCATCGAGAAAAGTAACCGCATTACCACTATCATCATCAACCGGCCTGATGTGCGCAATGCTGTGGACGGCCCTACTGCTCTCGAGCTGGCAAATGCCTTCAGTGCCTTTGATGCGGATGAGACTTCAGATGTGGCTGTTCTCTCAGGTGCAGGCGGGCACTTCTGTGCAGGCGCGGATCTGAAGGCCATCAGCTCCGGTATGCATGCAAATCGCCTTGATGAGACAGGCAATGCCCCCATGGGCCCATCGAGGATGTTGTTAAGCAAGCCGGTGATCGCTGCTGTGGCGGGCTATGCAGTTGCCGGCGGGCTTGAGCTTGCCCTGTTCTGCGACATGAGGGTCGTTGAGAGGAGTGCCGTATTCGGTGTATTCTGCAGGAGGTGGGGCGTACCTCTGATCGACGGCGGTACCATCAGGCTCCCCAGACTGATCGGTCTCAGCAGGGCACTGGACCTCATCCTCACCGGCAGGTCCGTCAATGCGGAGGAGGCGTATGCCTTTGGCCTGGCCAACAGGGTTGTGGATGACGGGACCGCCTTACAAGAGGCAATTAAGCTGGCATCCGCCTTAGCCCGTTTCCCCCAAGGTTGCCTCCGCCATGACCGTATGAGTGCATATGAGCAGTTCGATCTTGACCGTGAACAGGCCTTTCTCAACGAGTTCCGGCAGGGCATGGAGTCCATAAAGGCCCATGAAACCCTTGATGGGGCCAGAAGGTTCGCCGGAGGCAAAGGGAGGCACGGTTCTTTCGAAGAGTGATCAAGTCAATACTTCATGCAAAGTCTCATGTTCTGACTTTATCGTGACGATACATAGGCTAGGAAACCTCCAAGGAGAACGAGCATGAGAAAGTATGCATTCTGTCTGTCAGCACTTCTCGGAATCATCCTCTTTGCCTGCGGAGGCGGGGGTGGCGGCGGGGGCGGCGGGACGAGCAACAGTGATTCTCAGACAACCTACAGCCTAGACTATATGACCTATGATCCGAGCAAGGTCTATACCTTTCAGGAAACAGAAGATAACGGATCCGGTGATCCGACGGTTACGGATGTCACCTACAGCTATCAACAGGTGGATTCTATCCCCACCAAATACGGATATCCCGGCACAATAGCAGGACCATATATCATGGAGACAATAAGTACCGATGGTGGAAATAACACGGTCATCTATATGAGCTCAGTTAAGACCATCATCAGTGATGACTCCTCTTTCTTTACCAATATTGACTCCTCCACCTCTACGGGAGGCAGCCTCCCACCGGATATGGTCATCAACAAGGAATACTCTTTTTCCAGCATGGAGGATCTCTTGCTTTCCGATACAAACAATGGGACATTCGGTGAGAAAGTGGGCAGAAAGACCACGGAGTGGTCCACCACGGCCCTTGGAGTAGAGAATGTTACAGTCCCTGCGGGTACCTTTGCGGCCTTGAAGACTACAGACTCCTCTGCCGTCACCTATACTATGGATAATGGTGCGACCCAGACCACCACATCATCAGGAAACACATGGTTCGGCAAAGGCATAGGGACCGTGAAGAAAGTCTCCAATAATACAACTGTCAACTCCGACAGCACCACGATCACCAGCACGGTCACGGATGAACTAACGGCTATGGAATAGTAACGAGTGAATAGGCCGATTGGCAGGTTTTGCTGATGCTCAACCTACCTATCATTAGGGCAGGCACAAGGCCTGCCCCTACGGCCGTTTGTTCGATTTCGTCAACACCGATCTATTATCTAATGAGTCGCGGTTGAAGTCGCTCCTATAACATATTTATCGAGATGTAGGAGCGCCTTCAGGCGCGACCCATTTTGGGATATCGCGGCTAAAGCCGCTCCTACAATTACAAGGCCCCCTTTGGGAAATCACATCGCTAGTCACTATTCACTGGTCACTCTGTTATTTATCTCCTGGCTCATCACCACTCCAACGATCACCAGCGCAGATGCCAAATACTGGACCGTGGTAAAGCGCTCCCCCAGAAAAATCCAGCCGAAGATCACCGTGAGAACCGGTATGAGGTTTACGAACGCCGATGCCTGGCTTGCAGGCACCTTGCTTACCGCGTAGTTATACAGGCCGTAGGCCCCCAAGGTGACAAAGACGCCGAGATAGACGATGCTGAAGGCCGGAACGGCCTCAAAGCGGACCGGCAGGGCCGTTGTGGGGAGAAAGAGAAAAGGCAGGAAGAAGATGCTCCCGGCAAAGGCCTGGAGTGCGGTGAGGAAGAACGGGTCGTATCGTGCGGAGAGCTGCTTGAGGGATATTGTGTAGCCTGTTGCAAAGACCATGGCCAGGAATTCATAAAAATTGCCCAGCACCGGGTTCGGTGCAGAGTCATTCGATTGGGCGGTCATGCTCAACAGACATACGCCGAGAATGGCTGTGAGAAAACCAAGGACCGTCTTTATGGTTATAGTTTCTTTGAGATAGATGCCGGCCGTAATGGCCACCATGAGAGGGAGCATGGCCGTGATCATGCCTGCCTGGGAGGCCGTGGTGTTCTTAAGGGCGGCAGCCTCAAACAGGAAATAGAGGCACGGCTCGCAGGCGAGCATGAAGCCCAGTACCGCAATATCCTGTCTTCTGAAGGGGTTGTGTTTAAAGGCGCCCGCAAAGGGTATGAAACAGATGCTTGCGGTAATCATCCTGCCGAAGATGACAACCATGGGGTGATAGGCTGCAAAGGCCAGCTTCAGGGCAATGAATGAGCTCGCCCACAGTATCATGGCACCGAGCAGGCAGAATATGGGACCGAAAAGGTTTTTTCGCTGCATTGGTCTTTCTTGACCCCTTGGCTGTCTCTTCATGATCAGCCCTTTTGACATACCATGAGCATGATGTGCTGAGAAATATAATCTTCTTTGCATGATTCCGTTGCGACATACCGACGACCCATTGTATACAAATAGACGGACACTAAGGTATGTATCTTATCCGACAGGTGAACTATCATGAAATTTTGTCCACAGTGCGGCCATGGCCTTATCAATAAAGTGATTGAGGGAAAAGGGAGGCTTGCCTGCTCATCTCCCGCATGTCAGTTTGTATTCTGGGATAATCCTATTCCCGTAGTGGCCGCCATAGTGGTGCTTGACAGTAGCGTTGTCCTGGCAAGGAACAGGCTCTGGCCTGAAAAGATGTTCGGCCTGGTCACAGGATTCCTCGAACAGGGGGAGTCGCCTGAAACCGCAGTGCTGCGCGAGGTGAAGGAGGAGCTCGGCCTGGAAGGAACCGTCGCCGAATTCATCGGCTGCTACAGCTTCTTCGAGAAAAACCAGCTCATCCTTGCCTACCATGTGAGTGCACACGGCACAGTGACTCTGGGTGAAGAGCTTGCAGAGGTGAGGTACGTGAACCCGGAGCGTCTCAAGCCCTGGCCCTTCGGCACCGGGTATGCGGTGAGAGATTGGCTGGAGAAGAGAAAAACAAAGATAGCAAAACAGCCAAGTCTGTAGGAATACCATTATTACAATACCAAGGAGTTGAATATGGAAAGGAGAATGTTTGGTCTTATGATGATCTTGTTCAGTCTGCTCAGTGTAAACGTGCATGCCGCCCAGAACCCGAAGGTGGTCATCGAGACAAGTATGGGGGACATCACCCTTGAGCTCTACCCCGACAAGGCACCTGCAACGGTCAAAAATTTCCTTACCTATGCGGATGAGAAGTTCTATGACGGAACCGTCTTCCACAGGGTTATCAGCGGTTTCATGATTCAGGGTGGAGGGATGACCGCCGATATGAATGAAAAGCCCACCCACAGCCCGATCCTTAATGAGGCTGACAACGGATTGAAGAACGACCTCGGCACCATTGCCATGGCACGCACGAATGACCCTAATTCCGCCACAGCCCAGTTCTTCATCAATGTAAAGGACAATACATTCCTGAACTTCAGGAGCAAGACGATTGAAGGATATGGGTACTGCGTCTTCGGGAAGGTGATCAAGGGCCTCGATGTGGTGGATGCCATTGAAAAGACCCCCACGACAACGAAGGGGTTCTTTCAGGATGTCCCGGCCAAACCCGTGATCATCAAAAAGGCCTACCGGTTGAAAGAGAAAAAAGCGGCTTCCTGATGGCGCTTGGCTCAATGGGCAGAAATATGGACCAAAGGCTGTCAAGGTCTATGCCTTTGTGTTTTTGGTCTGATATGAAGTTTCATTGAAGATTAATACTTATGTACCCCAGGGTCACCCACGCCAATATTTTTTGAATGAAACTCTATAGGTATGAAAATGCATTGAAAGAAGCACCCATGGAACAGGGCTCCAGAAAATCAGTCCTTGCATGGGCCATGTACGACTGGGCGAATTCCGCCTTTGCCACCACGGTCATGGCAGGCTTCTTCCCCATATTCTTCAAGCAGTTCTGGAGCTTTGGAACGGACACCTCCCTGAGCACGGCCCGGCTGGGCTTTGCAAACTCTCTGGCAGGCGTGTTGGTTGCTCTTGCCGCCCCTTTCCTGGGCGCTATTGCTGACAGGAGCGCTGCCAAAAAGAAGCACTTCACTTTCATAGATATCCTCCCGAAGCTAACACTCTACTAACCACTGCGGAGCCTAACACCAGGTTGATCTTGTAACAAAGGAAATCGGACTTCGTAGGCGTGTTTTGGCTTTCAAAACACGGAAAGCGGCATGGCCGGCTGCTAATATTCTGATTTAAAGACTGATAAATCGTCTTTGCGGGAATGTTGTGGGTCTTCAGCCTGGGGTCCATCCGTTCCCTGGTGCAGAACACGGGTGGTCTTGCGCCTGAAATGATTCGGGCCTCAAACAAATCATCCAAGGCCACGCACCGCGCCGGATTTCCGTCATCGACGCACACCTGCAATTCTTCACCGATGGGTTCGAAACAACCATGGCGCCGTCCGAAGAGATC
>JBEKLI010000194.1:0-4911 GCA_050010275.1 Desulfomonilia bacterium
GACCGCGAGCGCAAACGCCTCGCCCATGCCCAGGCCCGCGCTCACGTACCAGGATGAGAAATCCGCATCGGCGGGCTTTTTCTCTGCGGTTTTCAGATTGGAGTATTTCAGGAGGTAGTATTCGCCCGTGACTGCAAGAGGGCCTTTTGTCCAAGCCGCTTCAATATTTCCCCGGGCGCGGTAATCCACGTCCTCGATCAAGCCGAATTTCGTGTTCGAGTTCAGGACGTAGAGGTTTCTCGTAGACAGGTTGACCATGCCGGTGCTCTTGACATTGAGATTGATATTGACCGGATCAATCTTGGCATAGGTGGCGGAGGTCCCGATCTGGAGATTACGCAGCATATCGATGCCCGTTGTGCCGAACGGTCTTGCTGCAATCCTGAAGGCGATCTCGGGTGTGTCGTGTGTGCCTCCCCTGGGGGAGCCGCTCATGCCGTTGCCGTTGAAAAGCCCGATGCCATAGGAGATTAATCCCTGGTTCATGCTGTCACTGAACATCATCCCCACATCGCGTCCCGGTGTAAGGAAGTATCCCATGGACCTTTCCGCAAACAATACGGCCTTGTCGGGACTCTGCCATTCCAGGCTGAAGGGTTCCTTGAACTGGCCGAACCGCAGTGCCTGTAGTCCGTTGGAGGTGAACTCTCCATAGAGATCCACGAGGTGGTTGGTTATATCCCCCTGAAATTCGTATTCCGCGGCATACCTGAACCACTGGGTAAGCTGGCCGTTAAAGACAAGACGCGCCCTGCGGATATCGAAGCGGTCGTCCGCCCTCTGACTCTCGTCATATGCCCGGTAGTCAATATAGAACGACCCGCCGAGGCGCAGATCCATCCCTCCTTCCTCTTCAGATCGGATATAGAAGCCGCCCTTGTAACCGGCAAGGTAGACCCTCTCAGCAAGAACATTCATGGGAAGAAGTGTCAGAAAAAGCACGACCGCTACCCAGGAGACAAGGTCCATTTTCCTGGCAGTGCACTTCAAAAAGAGGCAGGGCCCCCTGACATGTGGCATAGAAAGCGTTGATACAAACAATTGAAACACTCCCCAACAATGCAAATGCAAAAATATTTATTATGTATTATTGAGCATAATACATCAGGTAGCTCAGTGTCAATGTTTGTTATGTATGATATCAATTAACAATATGCCCGATGCCTTGATGAAAAGAGGGCGCCCTTTTTTCAGGCAAGCATAAATGACTTGTAAAAGATCGGTGAATACGTGATGGACGAGATAATTGATGAGAAGTGGATAGATGAAGATGAGCTTAGGAACCCAATCGAATTGTTGTAAATACGGCGAGTTGTTTCATTTTCCATAAAGTAGAAGATGGATTAAATAAGGCGGCTGGGCAACAAGGTAGCTCATCCGAGAAAGTGGAGATGTAATCGAAGCTTTACTCCAAGTGTGGCAGCATTTATCCAGGTAGATCAATAGGCAAATGACTACTTATGTCTCAAAAAAGTTAAGTGGTGGCTGTAGATCATCAGAAAGGCTAGCCACTCTGGCTCTACAGACCATGTTGCTGCTCCTCACACTGTGATCGATTGTTTCCTTTGTCTGTATGAATATCTGCAATAATCAGCGGTCTCAACCTCTCACTATTAACCATAGACTACTTCGATAGATCATCGTTTTCAGCGCGACCTGAAAAGTAAATGTTCCTGGATGTAATCTTTAAGCATTGAGATTTTGAGGAGAAATCTAAATTTAATAACTTGCCGGCCTCAGGAGGGCCGCTCCCCGAAGATCTTGGTTCCGATGCGGACCATGGTTGCCCCTTCCTCTATGGCTATACGGAATGAGTCGCTCATGCCCATGGAGAGGTCGTCCATGCTCACGTTTAGAATATTCAGTGCCTTTATCTCCTCGAAGAGTGTCCTGGCCTGACGGAAATACGGCCTGAGTTCCTCGGGGTCTTCCACAAAGGGCCCCATGGTCATGAGCCCTTTCACCCGGATGTTCGGCAGGCCGCTTATCTGCCGGATCAGTTCGGAGACGGTTTCAGGCATAGCGCCGTGCTTCTGTGCTTCGCAGGCGATGTTCACTTCAATGAGCACGGGCATGATCCTGCCGTGCCTGGTTGAATGCTGGTCGATCAGGCCTGAGAGTTCCAAAGAGTCAACGGTCTCGATCATATCGAACAGCGGCACGATGTGCTTGACCTTGTTCTTCTGGATATGGCCGATAAAATGCCATGCAGCCTTCTTGCCGATGGCTTCTATCATTTCCTTTGATTCCTGAAGATAGTTCTCACCAACAATCGTTATGCCGGCGTCGATGGCCTCAAGAATCTCTTGGGCATTCCGCGACTTGGCAGCCGCTACTACATTGATACCCTGTGGTATCTCCGAGCGCAATTTCAAGACATTGTCTCTGATCTCGCCCATGATTTTTCCTATGCTGCAAGGCAGTCGTTGTCAACCGACAAAAAGTTACTCATTGATTGAGTGTTGACAGGCCCGTAGGGGTGATGTTACCGTAAACGGCAATAGGTTACCGATATCCTTAGGAGGTCACTATGTTCGCCTATGATGAGATGGAACGAAAGAGCATCCTGATTTTGCGCATCCTCAACCAGGCCCAGCAGCCTCTTGGTGCGCGCATCATCGCCCGGAGGATGAAGGATTACGGGATCAACCTGAGCGAGCGGGCGGTGCGCTACCACCTGCAGTTCATGGACCAGCGGGAGCTCACCCGGTTCGTCGGCAGGAGGGACGGCAGGGTGATCACACCCAAGGGTGTCGAGGAACTCCGCAATGCACGGGTACAGGATAAGGTGGGATACTGTATCTCCCGCATGGAAATCCTTGCCTACAAAACAACCTTCGACCCTATAGCCGGCAATGGCGTGCTCCCCATCAATGTCTCGTTCTTCCCTACCGATAGCTTTAAAGATGCATTGAAGGGTATGAAGTCTGCATTTGAAAAGAACTTGTGCGTAAGCGAGCTTGTGGCGGTAGCCCCTGAGGACGCCTTCCTCGGGGATGTGCACGTGCCCCAGGGGTGCATAGGCTTTGCCACGATATGCAGCATTGTACTATCCGGCGTTCTCTTAAAACGCGGCATCCCCCTGGAGTCCAAGTTCGGGGGTATCCTCCAGGTCAGCGAACACAAGCCCATGCGTTTTGTGGACCTCATCCATTATTCCGGAACATCCCTGGATCCTTCCGAAGCCTTCATCAGCGCCAGGATGACCGCCGTGCGGGATGTTTTGAGACGGGGGGACGGCAAGATCCTTGCGAACTTCTGTGAGGTTGCCGGTGTCTGCAGGGATGGTGTCGAAGAGGTCATGGAGCTCTTAAAGGGTGTGGGGATAAATGCCGTGATCTCCAAGGGCAAGATGGGTGAGCCGGTCTGCCAGGTGAGCGTCGACGTGAACAAGATGGGCATGATCCTGCTGGGCGGACTCAACCCGGTTGCAGCAGCTCGGGAGGCCGGAGTGGAAGAGACCAACCTCCCCATGTCCACGGTCATGGAATACAAAGATCTCAGAAGATTCTCGTCCGTGTATCGAGAGTATCTTGGGTGAAGCAATGTTGCCCCGCGCAGCAAGCATAAGCGGAATCATGAAAGCTAATCCAGCTCTATCCTGGTCCTGCTGATGATCTCGTCCTTCACGGTATCGGGCAACTCATCGAAATAGGCGCAGTAACCCGCCACCCTCACGACGATGCCCGGATACCTGCCCGGGTGCGACCGGGCGTCCATGAGGACCTCATGGTCCAGCACATTGAGCTGCATTTCCATGCCGCCCTGGGCAAAGAATCCTTTTGTGAGTGCGGTTATGGTGTCCAGGGCCTTTTCCCCTTTCAGTGAGGGCATATCAAAGCGCATGTTCAGGGCATAGCCGTTGGGTGACAGCCTCGAATCCACGGCGGCCACCGAGTTGAGCAGGGCCGTTGGGCCGTTCCGGTCCCGTCCGTTGCAGCACCCCATGCTTGCCGCAAAGGGCTCTCCTGCCTTTCTGCCGCTCGGCAGGGATGGTGTCCTTCTCCCGAACGCGACATGGGTCGTGGAGGAATAGAACCCCGGCACATAGGGGCCTCCCCTTGTGTTACGGTATCGGGAAAGGGCGTCATGGAAGATATGTACAACGAGATCGGCGTAGCGTTCAGGCTTGCCGAGGTCATTGCCGAATTTCCCGGCGGAAAGGAGCTCGGCCCTCAATTTCGTGTTGTCCTTGAAGTCTTGCCTCATGGCCTCGATTACCTGCGCCAGGGTGTATGACTCTTTTCTGAACACCACCTCTTCGATGGCAGCAAGCGAATCCGCCACATCCGCCACACCCACGCCCTGGATTCCGCTTGAATTGTACCTGGCGCCTCCTGCAGTCACGTCCTTACCGCTCTTCAGGCATCCCTCCACGAGCATGGAAGAGAACGGGGTGGGGTGGAAGTCGCAATTGGCCTTCTCGATGATCCGGATGTCTCTGATCAGGCGTTTCACCATGAATTCCACCTGGGCCTTGAAGGCATCGATGATACCCTCCATGGTCGTGAAGGTGGATGGATCCGTAGTCTTGGCCCCGGCCCTGAACCTATGATTCGGCCTCATACCTTTGTTCAGTGCCAGGACCAGGCACAGGGGGAGATTGAAGAGGGCGGCATCGGTCGAGCAGAAGCTCCTGCCGGGTATGGTCGGCTCCACACAGCCCACCACGCCATAGTCGCGGGCATCTTCAAGGGGATAGCCATGGGAGGTGAGCGATGCGATGGTGGCCTCATCGTTGAACAGGCCCGGCACGCTGTTTCCCTTTCGAGCCACATCCAGAGTGCGCCTCACGTACTCCTCTGGAGATGCGGCATGGATCCTGGCCATGTAGTTGGGGTCGCGCAGGCCCGCGAGCTCCATGACATCGAGGAAGAGGTAGGTCAGGTCGTTGACTGCATCCTTGCCGTC
>JBEKLI010000195.1:0-4900 GCA_050010275.1 Desulfomonilia bacterium
TCCATGCCCTCCCACCATATGTCTCCATCATCCGTACGCGCGCAGTTGGTGAAGATGCAGTTTTCGTGCAGGGTATCCATGGCCATAGGGTTCGAATCATAGGAGGTCCCGGGGGCTACCCCGAAGAAGCCTGCTTCGGGATTGATGGCATAGAGCCTCCCGTCAAGCCCGATCTTCATCCAGGAGATGTCGTCGCCTACGGTCTCGCACTTCCAACCCGGGGTCGTGGGCTGGAGCATGGCCAGGTTCGTCTTGCCGCAGGCTGACGGGAAGGCCGCTGCGATATGGTATTGTCTGCCTTCGGGGCTCGTGAGCCTTAAGATCAGCATGTGCTCGGCCATCCACCCCTCCCTCCTTGCCATGGCGGATGCTATGCGCAGGGCCAGGCACTTCTTGCCCAGCAGGGCGTTGCCGCCATAGCCTGATCCGTACGACCAGATGAGGTTCTCATCCGGGAAATGGCTGATGTATTTCCTCTCGATCGGGGCACAGGGCCAAAGGTCGTCCTTCTGACCCGGTTCCAGCGGCGCACCGACCGAATGAACACAGGGGATGAATTCGCCCTTTGTACCCAGGGCCTCCATGACCTTTGTGCCCACCCGTGTCATGATGTGCATGTTGCACACAACGTACGGGCTATCGGTAATCTCGATACCGATCTTGCTGATGGGCGAACCGATAGGACCCATGGAAAACGGGATCACATACATGGTCCTGCCTCGCATACTTCCTTTGTACAGTGCCTTCATGGTTGACTTAAGCTCGGCCGGGTCGATCCAGTTGTTGGTGGGCCCGGCTTCATTTTTATCAGGCGTGCTGATATATGTTCGATCCTCAACCCGGGCAACGTCGCTCGGGTGGGATCTGAAGAGGTAACTGTCGGGACGCTTCTTGAGCGGTGTCGCCATGCCGCTTGCCACCATGCCTGCCATGAGGCGGTCGTATTCCCCCTTGCTGCCGTCACACCAGTAGACCGAATCGGGCCTGCACATGTCGGCAACCTCTGCAACCCACTCTTTAAGCCTATCGTGTTTGATGTCTGAACTCATGAAGTCACTCCCCCTATCAATCAGAGTAACCGCATAATATACAGAAGGAGGATCTTATTATCAAGACTCCCTTTCACGGGGACTGTTCACTTGTTATTCACTCACTTCACCCTGCGTATTATACCCTCCAGTACGCCCCTGCGCTGGCGGCAGGTCTGAGCCCTTGCAGAGTTGCAAAGGGGCCAGATGAAGAGCATACCCGCAATAAATCCCCCCACATGTGCCCAGAAGGCCACACCGCCCGAAGCCACCCCCAGAGAGAAGACTCCGCCTAAAAACTGGAGAAGGAACCAATACCCGAGCATGAAAAAGGCCGGAACTATGATACGGGTGAAAAAGAATCCGAAGAACACAAGCATGTGTACCGGCGCCCTGGGGAACAGTACAATATATGCCCCCATGACCCCGCTGATGGCACCCGATGCACCAACCATGGGCACGGCGCTGAATGGGTTCATGACCATCTGGACCAGCACTGCTGCGAGCCCGCATATAAGGTAGAAGAGAACAAACCTGACAGACCCCATGGAGTCCTCAATATTGTCCCCGAAGATATAGAGGAACCACATGTTGCCGATGATGTGAAGCCAGCCGCCATGCATGAACATGTGGGTAATGACGGTATACCAGTTGCGGGCACCCTCAACGACGCAGGACATCCCGTATCCAAGGGGAACAGCGGTGCCCGGCACTACATTACCCAGGAGTTCTCCGGGTATGACCCCAAATTTGCATAACGACATGGGAAGCTGCGGGTACATGCCAAAACCCTGGAGCCATATCCATGATGCGATATTCAGGCCGATGATGAGGAATGTCGCCCATGCAGTACCCAATGTCGGGTTGTCATCACGGATCGGGATCATGGATTCTCACATTCGTATTGAAATTATTTTTTTGCTCTTCACCGTCAGTAGTTCTATCCGTCAATATCACAGGATACCGATCTGATGAAAGACATTCTCAACAAGGCCTTAAAACCATCATGAAAGCGTTCATTACCACGGTGTTGATGCATAGAACTCTTTGGCCATCTCGATATAGCCCTTCGGAGTAGGGGGCTTCTCACCCTCAAGAAAAATCCCGAAATGCTTCAGGTGCTCGATGGGCTCCATATATGTTTCGTCCTTGCAGCCGCGCTGACGGTGAAGATACACGGCCTTGAGCACCACCGTGTCGGTGACGATCCGCCTTATTTCATCATCCGACTTCAGATTATTAATCTCCGCATCGATGATATCCTGATACACGGAATTAAATTGCAGGGCTGCCTGGTCTTCAGGCTCGATATGGAAAAGGGCCCATGTCACGGCACGGGCCAGTGCAGATACGGTCTCTCGAGGGAACCGCTGCCGGTATCGATTGTGGAGCCTGCCGTAGACCCCCGCCATCACCTGTTTTTCGGCCTGTAAGAGATCCGATTGAGTTGTTGTCGCCTTCATGGAGCATATCCCCTCACATTAAAAGAAATCAAACGCGCCCCACCATACATCATGATAAGCCTCTTGTGAAGCTGGCCCGTCTTCTTTTGTACACAAAGGGTAAACATTTTTCCATCACCCCATAAAAAGCTCGCCTCCCCTGGACTTTCAGCAAGTCTGACCATACTAAAAAAACAATCTTAAAACAGGAGGTGATGAACGGTGAATACTGCTCTTGCAGCATACAATCAGTTTGTACAGTATGGTATGGGCTTGTTTGGACAGTGCCCGGGATATGGGGACTACGGCCGAGGCGGGCCAATGGGTTACTACTGGTACGGAGGTCACTTTATGATGATGCTCCTCTTCATCCTCCTCGTCGTGGCGGTATATCTCATTGCGAGAAATGCACATACCAGGAAATCAGGTGGTGAGCCAACAGAGACCCCGCTCGATATCATCAGGATACGCTACGCCAAGGGAGAGATCACCAAAGAGCAGTTTGAGAACCTCAAGAATGATCTGAAGGTCTGAAATTCTTACAATTCTCACGCTTGACTTGAAGGCGCCCGACGGGTAAGTCGCACCACGATGATGCAGGCACCGAATCAAGCCTGATCAATGTTTCTCCACTGTTTTTTTACCCGGTGGAAGACCAGGATAAAGAGATCATTCATGTCATGGACTGATAAACGCAGCCAGACGCTGAAGTCGGACGGTCTTCTCCTCATCACTGCGTTCATCTGGGGTTTTGCCTTTGTGGCCCAACGCCTCGGCATGCAGTATGTGGGGCCATTCGGATTCAACGGTGTGCGGTTTGCCCTGGGTTGCCTGGTACTCCTGCCGTTTCTTTTCAGGAACGGCCTTCGTAACAATAATACCCCCTCGAACAATCCAAGGCTCTTCGCGCCCCCAAGCCTCGGCGGCGGTTTGATCGCCGGGCTCGTACTCTTTTCAGGGGCATCCTTCCAGCAGGTTGCCATGATCTACACGAGCGCAGGCAATGCAGGCTTCATTACCGGGCTCTATGTAGTGCTGGTACCCATCATCGGGATCGCACTCGGACATCGCACCCATGCAGGCACCTGGACAGGGGCCGTTCTTGCTGCTGTCGGCCTGTACTTCCTGAGCGTTACCAAACAATTCACCATCTCGGGAGGCGACCTGCTGGTGCTCATCGGCGCCCTCTTCTGGGCCTGCCATGTACACATCATCGGGTGGCTGTCGCCCAGGCAGGACCCGCTGAAAATAGCATTCCTGCAGTACGCAGCCTGCTCGGTCCTCAGTCTGATCGTGTCCATCATCTTCGAAAAAAATACTTTTGAGAGTTATATCTCCGCAACGATCCCCATCCTCTACGGCGGGATCATGTCCGTGGGCGTGGCATATACACTCCAGGTGGTTGCTCAGAAGAAGGCCCGTCCTGCACATGCCGCCATAATCCTGAGCCTGGAAGCGGTCTTTGCCGCCATGGGTGGGTGGATCATCCTGGACGAGGTCCTCACCCTCAGGGCGATCACCGGCTGCGGTCTCATGTTCTGCGGCATGCTCATCTCGCAGCTCTGGAAGATGCCGTGGAAAGATACTTCCCGGAAAGAGACCGCGGAATAAACTAAGGGAGGAACCCCTCAGCGATGAGGTGTGGATGAATCTATAGACCTGACCTCGCCCTCTTCCATGAAGTTTTCGAGAAAGTCCTTATCAACCTCAAGGGTGCTGCCCTCCCACAAGAGGACGCCCAGACCCTTCAATCTATTGATGAGGCGCGAGAGCGTCTCGGGGATGGTGCCGATGGCCGATGCGATGTCCTTCTTTGCCATATCGACCCGGTAAACTCCGCTTGTACCGTAGTGTTCAATGAGAAACCTGAAGAATCGATCTTCCACATCATAACTTGTAAGGTAAAGGATGCGCTCGGTGAGGTATCGCTGCTTCTTCATGAGCAGCATAATGAATTCGTTGCGGAACACCTTGTCTTCCAGCAGGTCGGCAAAGGAGGCCCGGTCGAGGGTAAAGACGCTGCCTGCAGACAATGCGGCAGCACTTGCCGGATAGGTAGTGTCCTCAAAGAGGACCACCTCGGCAAAGATCTCGCCCGGCCTGATGATGCGCAGCACAATCTCCTGCCCGTCCGGCGAGGTCTTGTAGAGACGCACATCCCCCTGTGTGAGCAGGAAGAACTCATGGCCCTTTGTCCCCTCGACGAACAGGGTGTCTCCCTGGGCGAAACGACGTTGTTTTCCCTTGGCAGCGAGCCTGGATAGAGCATCCTCGCTCATGCCCTTAAAGAGGTCGGTCTGTTTGAAGAGTGCACGGAGTTCCATACCAATAGTTTACTTATTCCCGGCCGTAAGGGCAAGTACATAGGCTTGACCCAGGTCAAGGCAATCCTTAGGGTAAAGAACTATATGAAGTACATCATGAACATAA
>JBEKLI010000196.1:0-4864 GCA_050010275.1 Desulfomonilia bacterium
TGCCGGTTTTGTGTGCAGGGGTCGTTACAGCCGGGCGCATCTCGAACAACTCAACCTGCACACCGTTTCCGGCAAGGAGATGGGCCGCCTCAACCCCTGCAAGCCCTCCTCCGATGACACGGACACTAGGAAAGGGCATCTTCGCTGTGCGTGCACTCGGGGTTAGGGCATACCAGTTTGGTTCCCTTTCTGATGAGTAAACCCGCTCCGCAGACCGGGCACTCCTTAATCACGGGCTTGGTCCAGCTGATGAATTTGCAGTCCTTTTCGGAACAGGAATAAAACATCTTTCCCTTCTTTGACCGCTGCTGGACGATCTCCCCTTTGCATCCGGGCATGGCGCACTTGATGCCTAAAGGGTAGGGCATGATGTTCTTGCACTTGGGATAGGCGCTGCATGCCAGAAACGGCCCGAAACGCCCCTGCCGTATAACCATCGGTGCACCGCATTTATCGCACTTCCGGTCTGTCGGCTCAGGCGCCTTGGTGATGCGCTTGGTGTTTTTGCATTCCGGGTAGTTGCTGCAGGCCATGAAAGGGCCGAATCTGCCATGCTTCATTATCATGGGCGAACCGCACTTCTCGCAGACCTCTCCGGTCTCTTCGGCCTTCTTTTCTTCTACCTGAAGGATTTTCCCCGATTCATCCCGGACAAATTCCTTGGTGTTCGTACAGTCGGGATAACCTGCACAGCCCAGGAAATACCCGTTTTTCCCGAGCTTGATAAGCATCTCCTTGCCGCAGACTTCGCATAAGATGCCGGAGGGGCGCTGCTCGGCCCTGATGTTCTCCATGTTCACAAGGGCGCTTTCATGCTCGGTGTTATAGGTTAGGTAAAAGTCCGACATCACCTTGCCGTAGCCTTCCTGGCCCTCCTCGATAAGGTCCAGCGAGTCCTCCATCTTTGCAGTGAAGCCGATATCAAGGATATGGGGATAGTGCTTAACAAGGAGTGTGTTCACGTCCCTGCCGAGCTCCGTAGGTATAAAGGATCGCGCCTCCATTCTCACATAACCCCTATCGACGATAGTGGATAGGGTAGGCGCATAGGTGCTCGGCCTTCCGATGCCCTTATCCTCGAGTTCCTTAATGAGGCTTGCCTCGGTGTAGCGTGGAGGAGGCTGGGTGAAATGCTGTTCCTTGTCGATCTTCTTAAGATCGAGGCGGTCACCCTCATTAAGGGAATCGGGAAGCTTGCCCTCATCCTCATCGCCATTGATGTCATAGATTTTCAGGAAGCCGTCAAAGGTCATGATAGAGCCATTGGCCTTAAGGCCGATGTCGAGCGCAGAGATGTCGACGCCTGTCTGATCAAAGGTTGCGCTGTTCATCTGCGATGCAATGAAGCGTTTCCAGATGAGGTCGTAGACGGCGTACTGGTCATTACTCAAGAAGGGCCGTAAGGATTCGGGTGTATTCGTAAGGCTCGTGGGTCTGATGGCCTCGTGGGCTTCCTGGGCGGTCTTCTTGGCCTTGTAACGCCTGGGTTTCTCCGGCAGGTAAGGCTGCCCGAATTGCTTGGGTATGTACTGCCGGACCTCGCCTAAGGCCTCTTCGGAGATGACCGGGGAGTCGGTGCGCATATAGGTAATAAGGCCGGTGATCTCGTCGCCCCCAACCGGCAGGCCCTCATAGAGTTGCTGGGCAAGCATCATGGTCTTCTTGGCCGAATACCGCAGGCGTGAGGATGCCGCCTGCTGAAGGGTGGATGTGATGAACGGCGGGAGCGGATTCTTGCTGCGCACCTGCCGGGTGATCTTATCGATGGTGATAACCGGTGCAGCGCCGATCCGTTCCACTACCGTAAGCGCTGTTTGTGCGTCCGGGATTTCTTTGGGGCTGACGACCTTGGCAATAAAGGTGTCGCCCGCAGGTGTCATGAGAAGGGCCTCAACCGTCCAATATTCCCTTGCCGTGAACGACTCGATCTCCTCCTGGCGCATGCATATGAGCCTCAGCGCAACGGACTGGACCCTGCCGCCTGAAAGACCGCGCTTGACATTCTTCCACAGCAGCGGACTCATGGTGTACCCCACGATCCTGTCCATGGTACGCCTGGCCATCTGGGCGTCGTAAAGCTCTCTGTTCAATTCTTTGGGGTTTTTCAGGGCCTCATCGATGGCCTTCTTGGTGATCTCGTGGAAGATGATGCGGCGGACAGCCGAGTCAGGTTTCTTGATCTCCTCTGCCACGTGCCATGCAATGGCCTCGCCCTCGCGGTCAGGGTCTGAAGCGAGATAGACAATATCGGCCCTGTCGGCACGGCTTTTAATCTTTTTTACAATGTCGCGCTTGTCGGGTATGACCTTGTAACCCGGCAGGAAGCCCTGCTCGATGTCGATGCCGAGCTTGCTCTTGGGCAGGTCCTTGATGTGTCCCATGGTGGCCTCCACCTCGAAGCCTTTTCCAAGGTATCGCTTGATGGTTCTTGCCTTAGCGGGTGACTCCACAATTACGAGAGATTTAGCCATTCATGCTCCTTGGTGTGTATCTATTTCCTTCGATCCGCTCGATTGCCCCTGTGAGCTCGAGCATACTTACCCTGCGGCTTGCTTCCATGATGTCTAGATCGAGTTGGGCGGCGATCTCATCGATACTCAACGGCGATGCAGCCACCAGGGTGAGGATATCATCGGTCCCTAGAGTGGAAGGCTTGAATTCCTTGAGCAGGCCCTTGATCTGGGGTGCGATCTCAGCCAGAACGTCGTCACAGTCCTGGATAAGGACCGCTCCTTGGCGGATAAGGTGGTGCGTGCCCTGGGTGCGCACATTCGTGATGCTTCCCGGGACTGCCATGATAAGCCTCCCCTGCTCGAGGGCATAGCGGGCGGTGATCATGGCGCCTGATTTAATGGTGGCCTCTACAATGATAACCCCCTGGCACAACCCCGATATGATCCGGTTCCGTCTGGGGAAGTTTTTGGCATCAGGCTTTGTGCCCGGAGGAAGCTCGGTGACGACCGCACCCTTCGTTGCAATCTTGTCTGCAAGCTTGTCATGTTCCGGGGGGTAGATAATGTCAATGCCGGATCCGAGCACAGCCACGGTTTTTGATAATCCCTCCAGCGCACCAAGGTGTGCCTCCTTATCGATACCGCGGGCAAGGCCCGATATGATGGTTATGCCCTGAATACTCAAGTCCCGTGCAAGCCTGAAGGCCGTGTCTTTTCCATAATGGGAGGGTGAGCGTGTGCCGACAATGGCTACAGCGGGCTCTACGTCATCCAGACTGCCCTTCACATAAAGGACGCACGGCGGGGCGTCGGTCTCTTTTAATATCCGGGGATAGGTGGGATCATCCAGGCAGACGGCATAGGCTCCCTGGGAATCAAGTTTATACAGCACTTCTTTCACCCGTTTATCATCGGGCCCGGAAGCAAGGGCATCCAGCTGAGCCTTATTCAGGATGCCGAGGCCTTTGAATTCAGAAATCGGTGTGGTGAGGATGGTTTCAGGGGATCCATAGACCTCCAGGAGCTTCCGCGCCGTTCTCGGGCCAATGGCCGGCAAGAGGTCTAATGCGATCCATGCCTCAATTCTGCTCATACGGATCAATCCTATCTCCAGGATTTGGGAGGCTATAAGAACTCGGCTGTTCATGTCAAGGATGATTATAAAAATACAATGTGTAAAAATAATTGTCCATCCAAGTGGTAAATATTTACCGAAACGGGGAGGGCCTCCGTAGGGGTAATATTAATAATCAATTGATATTATGAATAATATGATGGGGCATGATTTTTGCTCAGTCTATTGGTGAGGAAGGAATGTTATGAAGAGAGTGCTGGTAATTCTGGCTGCCCTGACTTCTCTCTGGATACCCGACTATCTGTGGGCAATGGCCCCGGATCATGATACCACTCCTTTATATTTTACTCATCAGGTTTGTGTGAGCATGAATGTTGGTACAAGGGTGAGCGAGCCTGTATAATCATTTTCATAAAAAAATTGCAGTCCTAATCCGTTCATATTACAATAAGACAAAGTCCTGCTGTCCTACGTGTTTATCTGTGGGCATGAACAACAGAGGCACCTCTGATGGAGGTCCAGGGATGCAGATATTCGGGGCAAATGAGTTATTAAGCGATGTAGTGGATAAAAATCTGTGCATCGGCTGCGGGGCTTGTGTATCGCTGTGCCCTTATTACCGGGCGCACCGTGGCAGGGTTGTAATGCTTTTTGGCTGCACGCAGCAAGGCGGGAGGTGTTTCGCATATTGCCCCAAAGTTGAGGTGAATCTCGACGAGGTCTCAAATGCCCTCTTCGGCTCTCCTTACAACGATGCCCCGCTGGGCACCTACCGGTCCATTAAGGTATCCCGTGCCGGAGACAAGCTGGGCCGCGCCAATGTACAGTCCGGTGGAACCGTCACAGCAATTATCACCTATGCAATTCGGTCACACATGATAGATGGGGCTGTTCTCACGGATAGAGACGGTATGCTGCCTGTCCCGCGTATCGTCACAAAAGCGAGAGATGTACTGAAATGTGCCTCATCAAAATACACTGCAGCGCCAACGCTCATGGCCCTTAACCAGGCTGTCGGCAAAGGATATGCCCGCCTCGGTGTTGTTGCCACACCCTGCCAAGCCCTGGCGATTGCGCAGATGCGGATGAATCCGACGAAGATCGAAAATTTCACTGATCCCACTGCCGTGGTCATCGGTCTTTTCTGTACGTGGTCCGTGGAATATAAAGAACTCGAGGCCTTCCTGGCTGAACGACTCGACATCAACGCCGTCATGAAATTTGATATCCCCCCGCCGCCGGCAGAGGTGCTCGATGTCTATACTACAACAGGCAAGGTGTCCTTCCCGCTCTCAGAGATCCGCCGGCGGGTTCCGAATACCTGTTCTTACTGCTT
>JBEKLI010000197.1:0-4847 GCA_050010275.1 Desulfomonilia bacterium
GGACGCCATCCTCGGGTTCCTCAAACACAAGAAGGACTTGGGCATACACACCGAGATGTTCTCGGATGGTGTGGTAGACCTCGTTGAGGCAGGTGTCATCACCTGTGCTAGGAAAAATTTCCATCCGGACAAGATGGTGGCCACCTTCTTCATGGGGACCGAGAAGCTTTACAAGTTCGTGCACAATAACCCCATGGTGCAGATGTTCCCCGTGAATATCACGAACAACCCTGCCATCATTGCCCAGAACGACAATATGGTGTCCGTCAACTCAACACTCCAGGTGGACCTCAACGGCCAGGCCGCTTCCGAGTCCATCGGGTATAAGCAGTTCAGCGGCACGGGCGGGCAGGCCGATTTCGTACGCGGGGCCGCGTGGTCCAAGGGCGGCCGGTCGATACTTGCCTTCCATTCAACCGCATCAGGCGGAAAGATCTCCCGCATCGTTACCCATCTGGACGAGGGGGCTGTGGTCACCACAACACGCAGCGACATCCACTATGTGGTAACCGAATACGGCATAGCAGACCTTCGCGGTAAATCCGTACCGGAGAGGGCCAAGGCCCTCATCAATGTCGCCCACCCTGATTTCAAGGGTGAGCTTAAGAAGGAATTCCAGCGCATCTACAACAGAAAAGTATAGGCATGAAGGCCGCGGATACAAGAGAAAAGAAGGAGGTGTAGGGATATGATAAAAATATTCAGCACAACCCCTCGAATCGTCATGGGTCCTGGATCAGCAAAGACCATCGGCACAGAGGTGAAGGCCAGGGGAGCAAAAAGGGTTCTGATCGTAACCGACAAGGGAGTTATCGGTGCAGGGCTCCTGAAGTCCATAGAAGAATCCTTCAAGGCGGCCAAGATCAAATATTCCATCTTCGACAAGGTGGAGCCGGACCCACGCTACGAGATCGTGGCGGACTGCGTAAAGATGGCTGAGGCTTCTCGCGCCCAGATGCTCGTCGGGATAGGCGGCGGCAGCCCCATGGACATCACCAAGACCGCTGCCGTCATGCTCACAAACAAGGGGCCCATCGGTGCTTACTTCGGCATCAACCTTATCCCGAAGCCGGGCCTTCCCACCATCCTCATCCCCACGACCGCCGGTACCGGCAGCGAGGTGACACCCATCGCCATCCTGTCGGATGAAGGCGAGAAGCTCAAGAAGGGTATCGTAAGCCCCTATCTCTTCCCGGCCATCGGCATACTGGACCCTGAGCTCACCGTCGGTCTGCCGCCCCATGTGACCGCAGCCACCGGCATGGATGCACTCATCCACGCCATCGAGGCCTATACGTCCATAAACGCCTCCACCATCACCGACATGTACTGCATTAAGGCCATCGAACTCATCTACAAGAACATCCGCATAGCATATGCCAAGGGTGACAATATTGATGCGCGTACTGCCATGATGGAAGGCGCATTGCTCGCAGGGATCGCTTTCGCCAATGCCGGGGTCACTGCAGTGCATGCCTTTGCATACCCGATAGGAGCTGAATTCCACATCCCCCACGGTATTGCGAACACGCTCATGCTCCCGCACGTGATCCGCTTCAACGTGCTCGGGAATCTTGAAAAATTCGCCCATCTTGCCAAACCCTTCGGCATACCTACTGAAGGTCTCGATAATTTAGCAATCGTGGACAAGGTGATCGCCGCCATTGACCGCCTTGCCGACGATATCCGGGTGCCGCGCCATCTCGCGGATTTCGGCGTAAAGGAGAAAGATATAAACATGCTCTCAGAAGGCGTCATGAAGGTGACGAGGCTGCTGGCCAACAACCCGCGCACGCTCACGTTGGACGATGCCAAGAGGATCTACAAGGCTGCTCTGTAAAACACGGTTGCAGACATACATGAGCGCAAGAACAGACAACTCAGGAGGACAAGAGAAAATGAAAGTGAATAATAAATCACTCGGTGAATTACGGAGCACGGTCATGGCAAAGGGGTTTGCCAGCGGCAAACCCATATATATCGCTTCGGCCAAGGGGGCGATGCTCTATGATGTGGAAGGGAACGAATACATCGACTTCGGCGGCGGCATTGCGGTCATGAACGTGGGGCACTCCAACCCCAAGGTGGTGAAGGCCATTCAAGATCAGGCTGAGAAATTCACCCATACCTGCTTCATGGTCACACCCTATGAGGTCGCAGTGAAGCTGGGCGCGAAGCTCTGCAAGATCGTCCCCGGCAGGACCCCGAAGCGCGCAATCCTCATCAACAGCGGCGCCGAAGCCGTTGAGAACACGGTTAAGATCGCCCGCTACTACACCAAGAAACAGGGCATCGTCGTCCTGGATCATGCCTTCCACGGCAGGACGCTCTTATGCATGACCATGACCAGCAAGGTGAAGCCCTACAAGTGGGGGTTCGGACCCTTTGCACCGGAAGTCTACAAAATCCCGAACGCCTACTGCTACCGTTGCCCCTTGGGGCTTACCTACCCCAAGTGTGATTGTGCCTGTGCTGATTATCTGAAGGACTTCTTCGGCAGGATCGCCCCCGATATGATAGCCGCTGTAGTGGCAGAGCCTGTGCAGGGTGAAGGCGGCTTCATCACACCGCCCAAGGAATATTTCCCCAAGCTCGCCAAGATCTGCAAGGACAACGGCATCCTCTTCATAGCCGACGAGATCCAGTCCGGCATGGGCAGAACGGGTAAGCAGATGTTCGCCATCGAGCACTGGGGCGTAGAGCCCGATCTGATGACCGTTGCCAAAAGTCTGGCAGCCGGCCTGCCCTTAAGCGCTGTCGTGGGCAAGCAGGACATCATGGACTCGGTGCATACGGGTGGCATCGGCGGCACCTACGGCGGCAACCCGGTGTGCTGTGCAGCAGCACTGGCGGTCCTCGAGGTGTACGAGGAAGAAAAGATGCTCGACAAGAGTGAAAGGCTCGGCAAGAAGCTCAGAAAGTACTTCAATGAGCTCAAGGCCAAGTACGAGATCATCGGCGATGTGAGGGGCTTAGGCCCCATGCTGGCGTTGGAGCTGGTCAAGGACCGCAAGACCAAGGAGCCTGCACCCGATGAGACCGCGTCCGTGGTGAAGTATGCCTTTGAGAAGGGATTGAATATCCTGTCCTGCGGCCAGTACAGTAACGTCATCCGCACCATGATGCCGCTGGTTATAACCGATGCGCAGGTGGCCAAAGGGGTATCCATCCTCGATGACGCATTTGCTTCACTGAAAAAGAGGAAATAACGAGGGCGCATATTGAACATGTCCTTTTTACGGCTACTATACTAAAGAAGTAAGTGTCCCATAAGGGGAATGAGTACAAACAAAACTAAAGGGGGAGTTATATGAACAAGAGGACTTTCTGGCGTAATTATCTGAGTATCATGGTTTTCGCCATTGCATGCTCGCTGATGTTCGCAGCCGGGACACCCGTGCAGGCAGCAGGCGAAAAGGAGATCAAGATCGGCAACATCCTGCCGCTGTCCGGCCCATCCGCATCAGTGGGTATCCAGAATCAGAAGGCCATTGAACTGGCCACCGAGATGATCAACAAGGCCGGCGGCATCAAGTCACTGGGCGGCGCCAAGCTCGTGAACATCTTCACGGACAGCAAGGGCGATCCGACCGTGGGCGTATCCGCTGCGGAACAGCTCATCAACTCCGATAAGGTCAGCCTCATCTCCGGCTGCTGGAACTCGGCGGTTACCTATCCGTCCACCCAGGTTGCAGAGCGCTATCAGGTTCCATTCTTGGTCCCCGTGTCTGTAGCAGACAAGATCACGGATCGAGGCTTCAAGTACACCTTCCGCATCGCTGCCAAGGATAGCTGGTGGGCACGTGACCAGTTCCGGTTCCTCGAGGACATGAAGAAGGCACATGGAACAAAACTCGAGACCATCGCCTTTGTCTATGAGAACGGTGATTGGGGCACCGGCATGCAGAAGCAGTGGGATATACTTGCCAAGCAGTACGGCTACAAGGTCGTCCTCGATGAGCCCTATCCCAGCACGGCTTCAGACCTGACACCCGTGGCCCTGAAGATCAAGAACGCGAAGCCCGATGTCATCCTTTTAACCTCCAATGCGGCTGACGCCATCCTGCTCACCAACACCATGGCAACCATGAAGGTGAAGGCAAAGGCCATCATCGGCACAGGCGGCGGCCATGCCGACCCCATGTTCCGGAAGAACACCGCAAAGAACTGCGAGTACATGTTTGACGTGGTGGAGTGGGAGACCGACCTTGGCAGGCCGGAAATCCCGAAGCTCAATGCAGAGTTCAAGAAGCGCAACGGCTATGACCTGGCAGGTGAATCCGTCGATGCATTCGCATCGGTCTATGTGATCGCCGATGCCCTCGAGCGTGCAAAATCCGCTGATCCGAAGAAGATCAGGGACGCACTGGCAGCCACCAAGCTGTGCCAGGGTCCAAAGGCCCCGCTCGGTATCAACATCCTTTCATACCCTTGCATCGAGTTTGATCAAACAGGACAGAACAAGGAGGCAGGCATCGTCCTGGTCCAGTTCCGTGATGTCAAGGGGACCATGGAGCGCGTGACGGTATGGCCGATCCCCGCAGCAAGGAAAGGCTTCAAGGCTGTATTCCCCATGCCGTAAGAGATGGCTCTTGAGGTGATGTGAAAGCAAAGAAAACGTGATTGGAGCATTCATGGGGGGCCGGGCCCTTCATAGGGACCGGCCCCCATGACCCAATAAAAACGAGGTCACCATGGACGTTATTATTCAAGCAATTATCAACGGGATCTTGACAGGCTCTTACTATGGTCTCGCAGCGCTTGGCCTCACGCTCGTATTCGGGGTCATCAAGGTCATCAACTTCGCCCACGGGTCTCTCCTCATGGTGGGCATGTTCGCCGCATAC
>JBEKLI010000198.1:0-4830 GCA_050010275.1 Desulfomonilia bacterium
CACCTCATACAGGTATGCCCGTGATGATCGTAAACGGGACCGATGACCCCATTAACCCCTTTGAAGGAGGCACGGTAAGACTCTTCTATGTGTTTTCCAAAGGAGAAGTAATGTCATCCCTGGAATCCGCGCGTGCCTGGCTTAAAGACGAAGACCGCCAGAGACAACCCAAAATAGAGCCGATGGATGACCGCGACCTCACCGACGATACACATATCGACCGGCTTACCTGGCCCGGTACGAAGGTGCGGCTGTACATGGTCCATGGCGGTGGCCATACGATACCAGGTGGGAAGCAGTATTTACCCATATTTATCGTGGGCAGGGTGAGCCGGGACATGGACACGGCAGAAGAGGCCTGGCGGTTCTTCACCGAGAGCAGGGAATAAAATAATTTAAACGAAAATATACCGGCACGAGAAAGTCCTTTGAGGCCTTGCCCGTGACACCCGGAGGAAGGTCCGTCCGCCCCTGTCTATGCCTTTGCCTCGTCAGTGGCAAGGGGTATTGATTAAATCTCCTCACATGAAAATCCGATAAGACTACGGGGCACCACATCTTCAAAACAACGATCGGATAAAGGGAAATGCTTCAGCCGGAAAGATATTCTCTGGATGAAATAAGGGCGATCCAGCGTGCATGCTGCCACGTGTTCCTCAATGACAAGGCTCTCCACTCGGTTGTGGTATCGGAGAACAACCGGAGAAGATTCTCATACCCCTTCCTGGAGCGGCTGACCTTTGAGGAAGTGCGGCGGGCTTACCGGGCGAACGTGCTCACCTATCACCCGGACCGTCATCAGGACAAACAGCCTGAGGAGATCGAACTCTTTGTCCGCCACCTGGAGGGTGTAAACCAGTCATACGAATACCTCTGTGCATTCTTTGGGGAAAAGAAGGCAGGCTCGATTCAGGAATATACAGGCAGAGTCCGTATCATTGCTGTGGGCGGCGCCAAGGGCGGCATCGGCAAGAGCATACTTGCCGCGAACCTCGGCATGATGCTTTCGTCCCGCGGGTTCAGGACAGTGATGGTAGACCTGGACCTCGGCGGGTCCGACCTGCATATCTATCTCGGCCACAGGCGCATTCCCAAGACCACCCTCAATGATTATCTCAATCGGAAGGTAACGCACCTGAGTGACGTGGTTATCGGACAGGAACAAGGCCCAATGTTGATCGCCGGAGACAATGGCGAGCTCGGGGCTGCCAACATCCCTTTCCAGAGAAAGATTCGTCTGATCGAGGGCATCAGGAAAATGAACGCGGATTATGTAATCCTCGACCTCGGCGGCGGTACGGATTTCAATACCCTGGACTTCTTCCTCGCAGCCGACCTCCAGATCGTTTTGACCACTCTCGACCAGCCTTCCTACCTGGAGGCATACGCCTTCATCAAGACGGCGATGCAGAGGAAACTTACCCGGCTGTTCAGCGCTGACTCGACATTTCCCGCAAAGAGGGACACCGCATTAAAGGACATCGTGTGCGAGAGTATCCATGTACCCCAGGAGGACCTGCCGAGAACCATCCAGGATCTGCTCGAGAGGGTTGCTATCGAGCATCCTTTAAGCCTTCCCCTCATTGCCGACGAGGTCCTAAACTTCTCCCCCTGTCTTGTAATCAACAAGTGTTTCGATGAGCAGGCCGCCTTCAGGATGGCATGCACCCTCCGGTCCGTCGCCCGCCGGCGCCTTTCCATTGACATAAACCATATCGGGTCGATATCGAGGCACCCTGTAATAGAGCAGAGCACTTCATACATCAACCATCCCCTGGTCACACGGCAGAGCTCTGCAAAGTTTGCAGGAGAAATTGAATCGATCATCGAAACTCTTTCTCTTGCAGGCTGAGCTTCAGAGCGATCCCCTCACCAAAGGCCTTGTTCCTGCTTTTAAAGAAGGGTCTCGAGTGTCTCCATCACTCACCATATCGAGGAAATATCCGGTCATAGGGCTGTCTTGGGTAAGCTCAGGATGGAATGTGGTGAGCAGGATATTGCGCTGCCGTACGGCAACGATGTCTCCATCGAGCTCTGCGAGGATCTTAACGTTTTCAGGAACAGAGCATATCTTAGGCGCCCGGATGAATACCATAGAGAACTCCCGATCCGTTATGACCGAGGAGCCCTTAGCTACACGGCTATAGACCTGGGAGCCATAGGCATTCCGCTCCACTTGTATATCAACACTCTGCCATGTACCTCCCTTGGCAAGAAGAATGACACCTGCGCAGGTACCCCAGACCGGCAGGCCTTGACGGATCAGCTCTTGAACCGGCTCTTTGAGTCCCGAAGATGCGATGAGCCTCCTCATGGCCGTACTTTCTCCACCCGGAAGAATGAGGCCGTCAATACCATCAAGCTCTGCAGGCCTCCTGATGAACCGGCTGTGTACGCCATGCCGTTCGAGGTTTAATCGGTGTTCGCGGACATTACCCTGAAGCGCCAGGATTCCGATCATCATTACCAGCCTCGCTTGGCAAGCCGCTCTTCATCCGGCATGGTCCTGACATCAAGGCCGGGCATTGCATCTCCGAGACCTTCGGAAACCCGTGCGATCCATATGGGGTCTTCATTATGGGCTACGGCTTCGACGATCGCCATGGCCCTTTTCGAAGGATCGGAAGATTTGAAGATGCCCGAGCCCACAAACACGCCATCAGCCCCAAGCTGCATCATGAGTGCCGCATCAGCCGGGGTGGCGATGCCGCCGGCCGCAAAGTTCACCACCGGCAATGCCTTGAGTGTCCTGATCTCCATGATGACCTCAAGGGGGGCCCCAAGGCCTTTTGCAAAGCTGAAGACCTCGTCCTCACTCATGGAGCACAGGTCGCGTATCTGCCTCATGAGGGTCCGCATATGGCGGACTGCCTCCACGACGTTTCCCGTCCCTGCCTCTCCCTTGGTCCTGATCATGCTCGCGCCCTCGCCGATCCTGCGTGCCGCCTCGCCAAGGTCCCGGCAGCCGCACACGAAAGGGATCCTGAAGGAGCGTTTATTGATGTGGTGCTCTTCATCGGCAGGGGTTAATACCTCGCTCTCGTCTATGTAGTCAATCTCGAGTGCCTCCAGCACCTGGGCCTCAACGATGTGACCGATCCTCACCTTTGCCATGACCGGGATGCTCACGGCCTCTTTGATGCTTTTAATGATCAGCGGATCGCTCATACGCGCAACCCCGCCTTGCGCGCGGATATCTGCAGGCACCCTTTCCAGGGCCATGACGGCAACGGCCCCGGCATCCTCTGCAATCCTGGCCTGATCCGCCGTGGTTACGTCCATGATCACGCCGCCCTTGAGCATGTGGGCAAGCCCTCTGTTCACAAGATCACGTTCTGTTATTCCTGCCATGGTCTCTTTCTCCTTATTGTTATATAACAATTTACTCTATAAACAATTAGTGTTATATTAATTGTCAGCAAAGTCAAGGAGGATTATGGTGAGGTACAAAGAGGTGGCCGAGAGACTTGCCGGAGATATCCTGAAGAGAAAGAGGCCGGGAGATCGCTTGCCGGGGGTGAGGGAATTGGCTGGGCAAGAGAATATAAGCCTGGTGACGGCCAGAAACGTGTATCAGTATCTCACCACAAAAGGCATGGTAATAAGCCGTCAGGGGTCAGGCACCTTTGTGGCCTACGGATCGGCCGGGGGCATAGTTGACATGTCGGCCATCCGCCCGCCTGAAGAGCTTCTGTTGTGGGTGGGTCGTCATCTGAACATCACCCTTGAAGGACTCCATACCTATGACCCCCCGCAGGGCTATGAGCCCTTAAGGCTTCAGGCCAGGAATTGGCTGGGCCTGCTGGGCATCGATCATACCCCGATTATCACGGCAGGATCACAGCAAGCCCTCTTTCTGGTCGGGCTTGCCTTGTTGAAAAGAGGTGATGTCGTTGCGGTGGAGGCCCCCGGCTATATGGGTGCGGTAAGGATCTTTGAATCGCTTGGTGCCGTCGTCAAACCCATACCCTATATCTCGAGCAGAGAAGATCTCAACCAACTGCACAAGTCAGGCATCCGCATGCTCTACACCATACCCCAAGGGCACATCCCCACAGGCAGGTCCATCCCTGCGGACTTGAGAGACGGGCTTTTAGAAATCGCCCGCAAGCAAGACTTCTTCATCATCGAGGATGACCCGCTCTCCGAGGTTGTCGGCATCACCCCGTTGAAGGCCCGGGACACACACGATCGTGTCATATACATCAAGAGTCTTTCGAATATCCTGGGCCCCGGTCTGCGCATCGGGTTTGCGGTTGTCCCGGAGGCCATGTACGGCAGCATCATCCATCTCAAGGAGATCAACGACCTCTCACTTTCAGGCATCCTCCAGCGCTGCCTTTCCGCCATGCTCGCCTCTTCGGACTTAACAGAACATGTCAAGCGGCTCAAGGCCGAGCTGCAAACCCGCCAGGCTTATCTTTCGAGGACTACGGCATGGAGCACCGAGGGGCCCTGCCTGTGGATGAAAACAAAGGTGCCAAGCCGCATCAGCCAGGAAAAACTCCTCGATCTCGGCATAAGGATCACCCCCGGAGACATCTATGGAGCGCAGTGGTCTCACTACATCAGGCTCTCTCTGCTCACGCCCTCCCGCTCTGATTTCGAACGGGCTGTGGGGATTGTACAGGAATACCTCAAAGGGGTTATGGGACCCGGGCTGACGGAGTTTTAAGCAGCCTGACACACCTTAATTGCCACACAGAGCCATACGATTAAGGAATGGCTCTGCACGTTTGATAACTTTTCCCTATTTGATCTCTCACACCCCGTTGCATATGATGCAGTAAGACTTCGATAGGGGGTGGTGGAATGTCGGAAAAGGGCATG
>JBEKLI010000199.1:0-4829 GCA_050010275.1 Desulfomonilia bacterium
GGCAGATTCGGGTCAGTGAAAATCACTTAACTTGCATGCCGCTCCAACAATACGTTTATAAAACCTAACTTTTCCTTGAACGCATCTTGCGTCCAGAGTCTTAACGGCTACTTCCCGTTCAGGAGTCCCTGTACCGTGTCATGAGCAGTCATTGCCGGATCTTGGGCATTCATGACCTTAGCCATCAGATAACTGCCTACAATAACCCCATCGGCAAAGGTAAGCAGGTCATTTACCTGTGCCGCACTCGACACCCCGAACCCGACACAGACCGGCAGATCGGTCATCTCCTTGATGGCCAGTACCTGGGAGCGCACATCTGAAGGCATGTCATTCCTCATGCCCGTTACCCCCTTGATGGATACTGCATACACAAACCCGCTGCACTGTGAGATAACCTCCTTCATCCTTTCAGGGACAGTCGTAGGCGCCACCATGCGGATGAGATCGATCCCGATCTCTCTGCAGTCGGCATAGATCCTATCCGCATCACGGGGCAGATCCGGGATGATGGTACCCTTCACGCCGTTATCCTTGAGACTTATAAGTGTCTGCCTGAGCCCCCTGCGCATCAAAGGATTGATGTAGGACATGATGATGAGCGGTATGTCCAGCATAGTGCTCCACCCCTTGAGGCAATCCTGAAGCTCACCCATTTTAAAGCCCGCCTGCAAAGCCATGAAGGAGGCCTTCTGCAGCACGGGCCCGTCCGCCATTGGGTCGGAGAAGGGTATGCCGATTTCTATGGCGGCAGCACCTGCATCCTGAAGGGCCAGGAGGATCTTGCCCGTAGTATCCAGGTTCGGCAGACCTGCCGTGATATACGGAATAATCGCCTTTTTATGATCTCTTATCGATTGGGCTATCATGGTCAACTCCCTAACACAGTGTGGATGTCCTTGTCTCCCCTGCCCGAGAGGTTCACCAGGACCTTCCTGCCTTCATGGTCCTTGCCGTACTCAACGAGATACCCGATGGCATGGGCGCTCTCCAAAGCAGGCGCGATCCCCTCCAGCCTGTTCAACAGCTTGAAGGCTGCAAGGGTCTGCTCATCATTGACCAGGGCATAGCGAGCCTTTTTCGTGACTGCAAGAAAGCTGTGCTCAGGCCCTACGCCCGGGTAATCGAGCCCTGCAGCGATGGAGTGGGTTTCCATGACCTGGCCGTCCTTGTCCTGAAGCAGGAAAGACCGCGTGCCGTGGAGCACGCCGGGTATCCCGAAGTTGATGCTGGCGCCGTGGTGTCCGTTGCCCTGTCCGTAGGCCTCCACTCCGATCAATTCCACATTTTCCTCATCGAGAAAGGCACTGAATATCCCGATGGCATTGCTGCCGCCCCCCACGCACGCCACTACGGCATCAGGCAGTGATCCGGATAAGGCAATGATCTGCTGCCTTGCCTCACGACCGATGATTTCCTGGAATGCCCGCACCAGGCTCGGGTAGGGGTGCGGCCCGATCACGGACCCGATGAGGTAGTAGGTGGTATCGACGTTTGTAATCCAGTCCCTGATGGCCTCGCTGGTGGCGTCCTTCAAGGTGGCGCTGCCGCCTTCCACCGGGACCACCTCGGCCCCTAAAAGCCTCATGCGCTCCACATTCACCTGTTGCCTGGCCATGTCGGTGATGCCCATATACACGTGGCATTCCATACCGAAGAGCGCACACACCGTGGCTGTAGCCACGCCATGCTGGCCCGCCCCGGTCTCGGCGATGATGCGGTTCTTTCCCATCCGCCTGGCGAGCAGTATCTGGCCGATGGCATTGTTGATCTTATGGGAACCCGTATGGTTCAGGTCTTCCCGCTTGAGCCATACATCGAGCCCGAGATGCTCCGAGAGCCTTTTCGCATGGGTGAGCGGGGTTGGCCTGCCCACATAGTGCACCATGTAGGAGTTGAACGCATCCCAGAAGGCAGTCTCCTCAAAGGCCTTTCCCATGGCGGCATCGAGCTCCTCAAGGGCGCTCAGCAATGTCTCCGGGACATACTGCCCTCCGAATTCTCCGAAGTATCCTTTCATGACTTGGCCTCCCTGATGAATTGTGCCATCTTGAACGGGTCCTTGATACCGGGCTGAATTTCCACCCCGGATGAAACATCCACACCTGCAGGCCGTGCGAGCTTGACCGCCTCGCGGACATTGCCCGGATTGAGCCCGCCTGCCAGAATGTAAGGGAAATCCCGCTCCTCCCACACCCCTTGAGAGCCCCGGCCCCTGCTTGCATCAATGAGGATACGACAGGGAAATACCGGCAGCGTGCCGGGCCTGTAATCATCCATGGCATAGATGATGTCATAGCCCGCAACCAGGCGTTCGTGATCCCTCGATGGCGCGGCATGAATCTGGATGGTGTCGATCCCGAGGTCTTCACAGCTCTCAAGGATCTCATCCACACTTTCATCCATGAATACCGCTACCTTTTCCACAATGGTTATTTCTCGAATCCAATGCGATATGGTATCGCGCCTGACGTTGCGTGGACTCTTCGTGAATATGAACCCCAGGGCATCCGCACCCAGCCGGGCCGCCATCATGGCATCCTCACGCCTGGTTATGCCGCAGATCTTGACCCACATGGAAGATCGCCTCCCGTAATGCCTCATTGGCTAAGGCCCTGCCGATGAGGGCTGCATCGTAACCAATTTCCTTCAATTCCATCAGCCTTTTGCCTGATGTGATCCCGCTCTCAGCCACTTTGATGACACCGTCGGGGATATGACCGGCAAATTCCTCATGCCTTAGAGGATTCACCTTAAGGGTTTTCAAATCCCGGGAATTAACACCGATGATCTCTGCACCCACAGTTAAGGCCTTTTCCAGACCATCCTGACCATGGACTTCCACAAGACAGTCCAGATTTAAGTCTTTGCCGCAGGCATATAATACCTTAAGCTCGTCTACACTCAACATCTCGGTGATGAGCAGGAAGGCATCCGCACCCAAGGCACGACCCGCCATTATCTGGCGCTCATCCACGATGAAGTCCTTCATCATGATGGGCAGAGAGCAGCCTGAACGGATGGAGCTGATGTACTCGAGTGAGCCTGCAAAATATTCAGGCTCGGTCAGACATGAAATGGCCCGTGCACCGAGCCTCTCATAATCTTTTGCAATGGTTGCCGGATCATCGCTCACCCCGAGCATACCATCCTTGGGGGTGGCATACTTTACCTCGGCTATGACGGCCATACTTTTCAGTGTGGTCTTAAAAGGCCTCACGGGGAAGGGATATCCTACAGGTGATGCAAGCCCTTTTGCACGCCTGTGCGAGAGCCTGTACATCTTTGCCAGAAAATCCATATCTATGCCCTGGCCCTCTCAAGGGCGGAAAGTGCCTGCCCGCTGCTGATCACCTTTCTCGCAAGGGCCATACCGTCCTTGATGCCGACGGCGCTATCGAGGGCCATAAAGGCCGCAGCCGCGTTCATGAGCAGGCTGTTCAGACAGGCGCCCTCAAGCCTGCCTTCAAAGAGATCCCGGATCTTCCGGGCGGATTCCTGGGGAGACGATACCTTTAATTCTTCAGTCGGCATGGGGATAAGCCCTGCAGCCTCAGGTGTGATCTCACCCTTGACGATCCGGCCCTCGGCCAGTCTGGCATAACGTGTAGGCCCGGATATGGATACTTCATCGAGCCCGCTGTGCACTACCATGGCGCCTTTGAGTCCCATATTCCTGAGCGCCTCGATAATGGGGTCAACAAGGGACGATGCATATACCCCGATAACCTGATTGGTCGCACCGGCAGGGTTTGCCAGCGGCCCCAGCGTATTGAAGATGGTGCGGATGCCGAGCTGCTTCCTGGCAGGCATGGCATGCTTCATGGAGGGGTGGTATGCCGGGGCGAACAAAAAGCAGAACCCATTGGTGTGAAGGGCCTTTAAGGCCTCTTCCGGGCCCAGATTAATAGGTACGCCCAAGGCCTCCAGGCAGTCGGCACTCCCCGAGGACGAGCTCACGGACCGGTTGCCATGCTTGGCCACTTTGTACCCGGCCCCGGCGATGATGAAGGCTACCGCCGTAGAGATATTAAATGTAGAGGCCCCGTCTCCACCTGTTCCGCATGTATCTACAACAGTGTCATATCCGGTTTTCACCAATAGCGCCCTTTTCCGCATGACTCGTGCCGCCGTCTCTATCTCTTCGGGGGTCTCCCCTTTGATCCTCAGGGCGGTCAGGAACCCTCCTATCTGCACATCATTGGCCTGGCCGGACATGATGAGATCAAATGCCTGTTCCATCTCGGAAGAACTCAAGTGTTGTCCGGCAATCAACTTTTCGATAACACCCTTCATGACTGCCTCCTTGTCCGGGAAATGAAATGTTCAAGAATCTGCTCACCAAACTCGGTCGCAATGGACTCGGGGTGGAACTGAACACCAAAGATGGGCATCTTTTCATGACAGATGGCCATGATCTCGCCGTCGTCATAGGCCCTGGCGCTTATCCGAAACCCCTTAGGCAGGCTTGACTCGTCCACTGCCAGCGAGTGATACCTGACAGCCGAAAAATTATCCGGGATCCCCTCAAACAGCCCCGAGCCGTCATGAGAAATTTGAGAGAGCTTTCCATGCATAACCTTCTTGGCAAGTACGATCCTGCCGCCAAAGGCCTGTGCAATGCACTGGTGGCCGAGGCAAACACCAAGGATGGGAATAGTCCCGGCAAGGTTCTTGATCAGGTCCAGAGATATCCCCGCATCGTCAGGGGTGCCGGGCCCCGGCGAGATGATGATCGAGGACGGATTAAGCCCTCTTACGCCGTCAACGTCGATGGCGTTGTTCCGCCTGACCACCACCTCGCAGCCTCTTGCGGCAACGGCCTGCAC
>JBEKLI010000200.1:0-4825 GCA_050010275.1 Desulfomonilia bacterium
AGATGCCCAAGATGCCGCAGGGTATGCCTAAGGGCATGATGCCGCCCGGCATGGGTGCACCCGGCAATGAGTAGGCATTGACATATCAGGATAGAGGATTTTAAGGTGGTCTTTAGCTTTTGACCACCTCCTCATGTTGTCAGTTCTTTGCCTTAAGATATTTCGCCTGGATGCTGCTCTTGATAAGAGAATCCGCCTGTGACCTTACAGGAAGCATCTTCTTCAGCTCGGTAACGACGGCCTCGATATCGCTTGTCTTGGCGCACAGCTCCTTTGCGTTCTGGTCAAAGGCCAGGACATATTGCTTCATCTCGGCGACATCTTTCTTTGTTGATACGGGTCCATGGCCCGGGATGATCTTCTCTATATGCACGGTCATGATGAAGTCCAGAGTCCTCACCCAGCCATTGATGTCACCATCGCCTAGAAACGGGTAGTAATCGGTAAACAGCACATCTCCTGAAAACAGCATCTTGTCCTGGGGGACAAAGACCAGGACACTGTCATCCGTGTGGGAAGGCGCCAGGAACAGCATATCCACATTTACATTGCCGAGATCGATTCGCATCATCTCAGGTGAAGTGACATCCGGGTAGGTGATCTTTACGGCCTTTGCCTCTTCATCGCTCATACCGGAATTCTTGGCATTCTTGAAGACCTGTGGGGCCGACTTCCTCATATTTGCCGGGCAGCTTGACTGGGCAAGTATCACAGTACCAATCGCTGCAAACTCGGAATTGCCCAAGGTGTGGTCGAAGTGATTATCCGTATCCACCACGTAACGGATGGGTTTGTCCGATATCTTCCTGATATCCTCGATGAACCGCCTGGCCGCTTTTGCCGATGCGAGGGTATCGACGACAAGGATACCCTTATCGCCAATGACGATCCCGGCATTGGCCCCAAAGCTGTTGGCCGGCGAAGGGTTCTTGGTTCCTGCATATGCATAGACATGATCGGATATCTTCTCCAGGCCCTCAGAGGCATAAACGAGTCCGAAACAAGGAAACACGTAGAGGGTAGCGATCAGGCACAACACAGACTTCTTCATCATTACCTCCTCTGATCAATCTCACCTTATCCGCAAGAAAATACGCTTCTTACGTATATAAGGCTCCGGGCCCACATTAAAAATACTTTTTGACATGATCTACTACTGCTTACATTTAATGGAGAGAACATGTCTTCCTGTCAATAGAACACCTGACTCATGCTAGCCATCAGTAAAAATGGATGCAGCCGTACTCAATGGGATATTTTGTGCCCTGCAATAAAAAAGTATCTTGACATGTTAGTCTTTTTAATTTAATTGGATAATCCAATTATGAGCAAGATAATCCGGCAGCCCATAACCGGTAACAATCATCGGCAGGACCGTGAAAAACCACTGCCAAGGCGGATCGCCGACCTCATCATCGCCCGCATCTTCATGAACGAGCTGAAACCGGGCGACAGGCTGCCGCCGGACCGTGTGCTGGCCGAACAACTCGGTGTGGACCGGACATCACTCCGTGCAGCCCTCAACGAACTTGCCAGCAGGAACATCGTCAGGGCCGTGCAGGGATCAGGCGTGGTTGTCCTTGATTACCGCGAGCATGCCGGCCTCGATTTTCTCGATGCAGTGTTCGGTATGAGCGATATCGACCTCGGGAGTGCATTCAACCTCGAGCTTCTCGACCACTGGATCGAGGTCGTGCCGGCCATTTTGAAGCTGGCGCTCAGGCGTGCGACACCCGCCGACATGGCCTTGATCGACAGCCTTTTCAGGCTTCAGCTCGATACGATGAAGAAGGGCATCGACTACAATGAACTGGCTGCCATCGAGGTGGAGATTCAGGATGAGATCGTCAAACTCGCAGGGAGCACTATCCTTAAGTTGTTCGCCAACTCCATGCGAAGGCTCAGGATACAGTTTGTGGCATCCTTCTTGAAGACCATAGATATTCAAAAGCACATCCTTGCGCAGCGCACCATAATTCAGCTCATGATGGCAGGCGGCACCACGCCTGATGAAAGCGCATCACGCTTCAAGATGTACCTGCACGAGCAGACACGCGCTCATCGTGCGCGAATCGCCCGGATGCCATCCAGCCCGAACCGCAGGGGAGAGCGCAAACTTTCGAAAACACCGGCAAACACGAGGAAGTGATAAAGGGGTGCACCATGAAGGCTGTCAACCTCGTTGGTCCTAAAAAACTCGAAGTAGTCGATGTGGAAAAGCCGGCCGCAGGCGGCAAAGCGGCAATCATCAAGGTTACAAGTTGCGGAATATGCGGCTCCGACCTTCACTACTGGGAGGCCGGTATCGGGATGAACGGGCTGCCGGGCCTGGTCATGGGCCATGAGTTCGCAGGCGTCATTGAAGATACCGGCGGCAGGCAGGACATGAAAAGCGGGGACCGTGTTACGGCGATCCCGATCAATCCCTGCGGAGAATGTTCTGCATGCAGGAAAGGCCTCGTTCAGATGTGCCTTAACGGCATGAAAAGGCCCACTGTGGGCCAGAACAGCCCCGGCGCCTATGCGGAATATGTCTCCATACGCTCCGACATGGTGCGCAAGCTTCCGGACACAATAAACGACCTCGAAGCAGCCATGATCGAGCCTGCGGCCGTATGTCTCCATGCCGTGCGCAGGGCGGGCATAAAGGCAGGAGACAAGGTTCTGGTTGTAGGCGGCGGTACCATCGGTCTCATGAGCGCTGCCTGGGCGCGCATAAACGGCGCCTCCCGGATCTTCATGGCTGAAGTGAATGAGACAAGGGCTGCTACGGCAGAAAAACTCCACAATGCGGATGAGATCGTTGACGGCAAAGATCCGAAAATGGGCTCAAAGATCAAGAAGGCGACTTCAGGCGGTATCGACATAGCCGTTGACGCCTCGGCATCCGAGTCCGGCATCAATTCGGCCCTGACGGCATTAAAGGCCGGGGGAACCTTGGTTCTTGCAGGCATCAGCCTCATGCCCCAGTCGCTCATGACCCTTGCCATGACCTGCAAGGAGCTGACCGTAAAGGGGAGCTTCGGATACCAGATAGAGGATTTCGATCTCGCAATTGATTTTATCGCCCGAAAGGTGCTCAACGTCGAAAAGTACGTCAGCAGGACCATCGGCCTAAAAGAAGTTCAACAGGCCTTTGAGACCCTTCACTCAGGCACATCCGGCGACGTGAAGATAATCATAAGACCCGACTCCGGAAAAGAGGGAGGAAAATCATGAGTTCGAAATCGCTCAAGAGCATCTGCTTTGAGTGTCACTCCCGCTGCGGGGTCATACTTGAGGTAACGAACCACAGGCTCACCGGGGTCAAGGGCGATCCGGCCCACCCCCACAGCCACGGCTATATCTGCCCGAAAGGCAAGGCTGCTGCCGAGATGATCTACCACCCGGACCGGATAACCCACCCGCTCATCAGGGTGGGCGGCAAGGACAGCACCAGATTCGAAGAGACTTCGTGGGACAAGGCCCTTACTATCATTGCTGAGAATCTCCTCGGAGCAAAAGAAAACTGGGGGGCAGAGTCCGTAGTCTTCGGCACCGGCACGACCAGGGGCATGGCTCCCTACCTCAACCGGTTTCTCACCCTCTTCGGGTCGCCCAACTTCATGGCGCCTTCCAACATGAGCGGGGGCCCCATCGTACTGGGCAGTGCAGCTACATGCGGCTTCGGCCTCGTGGACCCGGATTATGCCGATAGCTCCTGCATCCTCCTGTGGGCGCACAACCCCGAGGCATCCTGGCCGGGACTCTATCTGCACGATATCAACGAAGGCCTTAAGAAAGGCGCAAAACTCATTGTAGTAGACCCCAGAGGCACAAGGTTCGCCAAAAAGGCGGATCACTGGCTCAGGATAAGGCCCGGCACGGATGTGGCCCTTGCCCTTTGCTTCATCAACATCATTATTGAAAAAGGCCTCTTTGATAAGGAGTTCGTGGAAAAATGGACATCCGGCTTCGACAGGTTGCGTGAGCATGTTGCCTCCTTTACGCCGAAACGCTGCGCCGGGATCACCTGGCTATCCCCTGAAGAGATCGAGGCTGCCGCCACTGCCTTCGGCAGTACGAGGCCTGCCTGCATCGGCCCCGGAATGGGCGGCGTGTGCCAGGCCAACGATGCATTCGACTTGACCAGGGCGCTCACCATCCTGTCCGCCATTACCGGCAATCTGGACGCCAGAGGGGGCAACCTCAACTGTGTGCCGCCCACAAAAAAACGCTCCTGCTATGGCCCTGACTATAGTGCATACAACAATCTCCCCAAAGAGCAGGCCGACAAGAAGCTGGGGTTGGGCCGGTTCCCCCTGATCGGCTACATCCCCATCCCCATCCCTCCCCAGGTCGTCTGGCCTGCCATAGAAAAGGGAGACCCCTATCCGGTAAAGGCAGCAGGCCTGTTTGCAAACAACAGCGTGTGCGCCTACCCTAACTCCATGCGGGTGAGGAATGCCCTGAGTTCGCTCGACTTCCTCTTTGCCGTGGATTACTACCATACACCCACTACCGAATTGGCGGACGTCATCCTGCCTCCGGCCCACTGGACGGAGCGGGACGAGATCGAAGACCTGCTCATGAAGAACCACGTATTCTGCCAGGTGAAGGCCATAGAGCCGGTACCTGAGTGCCGTGATGAGAAGCAGATACTCGTGGACCTCGCAAAAAAGATGGACCTTCAAGGGTACTGGGACTCGGTACAGGAGACTTTGGACTACCGTCTCGATCCCATCGGCATGACCTTCGAGGAGTTTAAAAAGGCCGGTCATTTCGCAACGCCCATCACCTACAAGGGCTACGAAAAGTTCGGCAAGTTCCGGACCCCTACGGGAAA
>JBEKLI010000201.1:0-4807 GCA_050010275.1 Desulfomonilia bacterium
GAATCACCGTGAACCGCCAGTGCGGCAGCAGCCTGTCGGCCATACAGATCGCCGCCTCCATGATCGCCTCCGGCACCCACGATGTGGTTATTGCCAGCGGCTGCGAGATCATGTCCAAATACGGCATCGCGTCCGACATGAACTGCACCCTGGCCAACGGTCAGAACGCCGGGCACCCTATCGGCAAATTCTATCTGGATAAATACGGCATCCCCAGCCAGATCAACGCGGCCCAGGCCATTGCCAACCAATGGAAGATCTCCAAGGAAGAGTGCCAGGATTTCGCCATTGCCAGCCACGAGAAGGCCCACAAGGCCACACTGGAAGGCCGTTTCAGGAACGAGATCGTAAAGGTTGCCGGGCTGGACAAGGATGGCGGCAGGATTGAGTGTATAGATGATGAGCCGATACGCCCCGGCACTACCCGGGAGGCTCTGGACAGCCTGAAGGTGCTTCCCGGTACCGACTGGATGACTGCCGGTCTCTCCAGCACCGTCACAGACGGCGCATCAGCCATGATCCTGATGGGCAGTGAGAAGGTAAAACAGATGGGTCTTACCCCCATGGCGAGGGTAGTTGCCAGCGCCGTTGTGGGCTCCGACCCTATGCTCATGCTCACCGGTCCCATAACCGTGACACCAAAGGTGCTCGCCAAGGCAGGCCTTTCCATGAAGGACATCGATATCTTTGAGGTCAATGAGGCCTTTGCTCCCATACCACTGGCCTGGGCAAAAGAGCTCAAGGCCGACATGGTCAGGCTCAATGTCAACGGGGGGGCGCTGGCCTTGGGCCACCCGGTAGGCAACAGCGGCTGCAGATTAAGCGTCACAGCCATCCATGAGCTGCAGAGGCGTAAGGGCAAGTATGCCCTGGTTACGCTCTGCACCGGCGGAGGACAAGCCCCGGCCACGATTTTCGAGCGTGTATAGATGTATCCATGGTATAAAATATGTTAAAAGGGATGTCGGGACACGAAAAGATGTGTGCACAGAATAAATCAGTCACCTTTTCTCGATGGGGGGGCCGGCGATGAAGATCCTCATTGTTGATGATGATTTTACCAGCCGTGTAGTGCTTCAGGAGATCCTCAGTCCCCATGGTGAGTATCACCTGGCAGTAAACGGCCAGGAAGCCATTGAGGCCTTCATGCTGGCCTGGCATGAAGGACGCCGGTACGACCTCATATGTCTGGATATCAAGATGCCTGATGTGGATGGCCAGGTAGTGCTTAAGGGAATCCGTAACATGGAAGAATCAGAAGGTATTTTGCCCGGCAACGGAGTAAAAATCATAATGACTACAGCCCTGAGCGACAAAGAGAACGTGTTGACATCATTCAAAGAACTTTGTGATGCCTATATGGTCAAACCCATCAATAAAAGTAAATTACTTGGCTATCTCCAGGAGTTCGGTTTGATAGAAGCAGACCGGACATGAACAGGCTTATCGCTTATATGGATCTCCTGTTTTCCTTCAGGTCAGCCCGGTTGTCCTAGAGTTTATAGGTCCCGATGATCCTGCGCTCCATCTCTCCCTCGATCCTGGCCGTCACTTCAACATAGTCGGCGATCGAGGAGTTCTGGAGCTTATGGCGGAGGAGTTCGTCGACCTGGAAGATCCCTGCAGAGTTGGCCAAGGTAATCACGAGCTTTACCGGCCGTTCGTCGCCCGCCTCAATATCGACCTCATCAACGGCCTTGGCGGAGATGGAGTGGATGTTGACCTTGCCGGATTCAAACGGGATGCGTGACCTTCCTTCTTTCATGTCCAGCGCGTCGGCGACCTTCAGGACACCGGCCTCTATGGTCAGGCAGGTTTCTTTAGCGTTGTGTGCAATGATGGCATGCATGATCTCTGAAGTCACAATGGTCAGATTGGGCTCTTCATAAATACCTGCAAGCAGTTCCCGGCATTTCGGATATGCGAAGATGAGGCTGTAGTGTTCATGGTCGTTACGATGGGCAGAGATGCCGATATCATGGAGACATGCGGCAAGTACCACGATCACCTCGGCATCGTCCGTCTCAAGCCCGTAGTTCTTCACCACACTGGGTGTGATACCGCCATGCACCAGGAGGCGAAGTATCCTCAATGCAGCATTGGCAACAATACGGATATGGACTTCGCCATGATCATTAATGCCGCTGCGATCGACTGCGTTCACATTGGCGCATTTCCACAGCTGTATAAGTTCTTCATTCTCATAGATCCGTTCGAGCAGCCTTTTTAGCCTGGAATTACTCTTTGTGGGGATGTGGAAACTCATAACCCTCCTGTTGATTTTTTTTCCAATCAAGTAAGTTGTCTAACACAGTTAGATGCATCATGGTAGAGGCCAAGCGTCCCCTTTTCATGAATGTCTCCTGCTTAAACCAGGGCCGGTGCGCATGCCGCTTTAAAAAGGGATGTACAAATGCAAAATCCGGGTTGAAAATTACTTAAGCATCCTGATGGATGATCAGGAAGAAGCAGCCATTGACAAACCCTACGGCATCAACTACGACACCAAACACGGAACCTTTAGATGGATGAGATTCGTAATTTCAGCATCATTGCCCATATCGACCATGGGAAATCGACCCTTGCCGACCGCCTGATCATGCGGACCGGGGTCTGTGACGCACGCACCTATAAAGACCAGATGCTCGATACCATGGATATCGAGAGGGAGCGGGGAATTACCATCAAGAGCCAGGCCATTTCGCTTCCCTATCAGGCAAGAGATGGAAAAAACTACAGCCTGAACCTCATCGATACCCCGGGGCATGTGGATTTCTCCTATGAGGTGTCCCGGTCGCTGACATCCTGCGAAGGAGTCCTGCTGCTCATTGATGCCGCGCAGGGTGTTCAGGCCCAGACCCTGGCAAATCTCTACCTCGCCCTCGAACATGACCTGGTGATCATCCCTGTCATCAACAAGATCGACCTGCCCTCTGCCGATGTGGAGCGGGTCATCGAGGAGATCGAGACCGAGCTGGGGCTCGACCCGGGCACGCACCTGAAATGCTCTGCAAAAGAGGGGACCGGCATCGATGAAATCCTGGAGGCCATCGTGGCGCGGATCCCGCAGCCCAAGGGTGACCCCGGGGCGCCTCTGGCCGCCCTGATATTCGATGCACAGTACGACTCCTTCCGGGGAACGGTCATCTTCTGCCGGGTCTTTGACGGGACTCTAAAGGCCGGCGATACCATCCGGTTCATGTTTAATGATTCTCAATACCGCGTGGAAGAGGTGGGGCACTTCCGGCTGACCCGGGAGAGGCGGGAGCAGCTTCGCGCAGGCGAGGTGGGTTACATCATTGCCGGTGTGAAGACCGTCTCCAGTGTGAGCATCGGTGATACGATCACCCTGGTTGAGAGGCCTTGCGGGAAACCTCTGCCCGGGTTCAAAGAGGTGAAGCCCGTTGTTTTTGCCTCGATCTATCCCATCGCCTCGGATGATTACGAGGCCGTGGCCGAGGCCGTGGAAAAGTACAAGCTCAACGACGCCGCCTTTGTCTATGAGAAAGACTCATCCACTGCACTGGGGCAGGGTTTCCGGTGCGGCTTCCTTGGCCTGTTGCACCTGGACATCGTCCAGGAGCGCCTTGAGAGGGAGTATGACCTCTCCATCATCCTATCCGTGCCGAGCGTCCGCTACCGGTTCACCCTGAAGGATGGGACGGTGCTCTATGTGGACAACCCCGCCCATTACCCCAACCCCATGACGATTGCCGCATCCGAAGAACCGTACATCCGTGCGTCCATGATGATGCCGGATAAGTACCTCGGCTCGGTCATGAGCCTGTGCATCGAAAAGAGGGGGGTGAACTCAAACCTGCACTACACAAGCCCCGGACGGGCGGAGCTGACATTCGAGATGCCGCTCGCCGAGGTGATTTTTGACTTTTATGACCGCTTCAAATCCATGACGCAGGGCTATGGTTCGTTCGATTATGATCTCATCGACTACCGGGACAGCAATCTCGTGCTCTTAGACATTCTGGTCAACGGGGAGAAGGTCGACGCCCTTTCCCAGATCGTCCACCGCGACCGAGCCCGCGCCCGGGGCGTCCTGGCATGCGACCGCCTGAAAGATGAGATACCCCGGCAGATGTACAAGATTGCCATCCAGGGGGCCATCGGTGGAGAGATAATCTCCCGCTCGACCATCTCGGCCTTCCGGAAGGATGTCACGGCAAAGTGCTACGGCGGGGACATCACGCGGAAGCGCAAACTGCTGGAAAAGCAGAAGAAGGGGAAGAAGCGGATGAAGATGATCGGCTCCGTCAGCATCCCCCAGAGCGCCTTCCTGGCCGTGCTGAAATCCGACACGGATTGATGAGTAGGCAAGAGTCATCCGTTCCCGGCCTGTACATCCACATCCCGTTCTGCAGGAGAAGGTGCGGATATTGTGATTTTTATTCCGTCACGGATACAAGGCTCATCACGGGCTTTCTCGATGCCCTGTTCAAGGAGATCGACAAGTACAGGGAAGAATTCAGAGCATTCAATACGGTTTATATAGGCGGCGGAACCCCGTCCCTGCTGTCCCTCGATCAGATCAAGGCCCTCCTGGACAAGATCCGCCATGCCTTTACTATTCCGTCCGATGCGGAAATCACCATCGAGGTGAATCCGGCCGACTGGGGGAAAAACGATCTGAACAAGGCGCGGGATATGGGCATCAACCGGATTTCTATCGGCGTCCAGTCATTGAACGAGAAGGAACTGATATTTCTGGGCCGCCGGCACAACTCAGTACAGGCCATGCGCACCATCCAAGACGCTTTCGATGCAGGTTTCGACAACATCGGCATCGACCTGA
>JBEKLI010000202.1:0-4804 GCA_050010275.1 Desulfomonilia bacterium
GGGCAGGCTCGTGGAGCAGACCTCCAGCATCTTGGCATTGATGAGACTTTTTATGTACCGCTTGAAATGGAGTTTATCCTGGTTGAAAACCTCGATCCACCCGCATCTGGCACCAGGCCAGGGATATTCCTTTGAGATGCCCCTGAGCGCGATACCCGGAACGTCCGCGATGACCTCGCTGAGATGGGCTGTCTTGGCGCCTCCGTAGACGAGCCTGGCGTAGGTCTCGTCACAGACCATGAACACCTTATAGCGCCGGGCGATCTCAACCATCTTGCCGAGGAGCTCGCGAGGATAGACCGCGCCTGTGGGGTTGTCCGGGTTGATGATGAGGATGCCGGCAATGGAGTCGTTATATTTGATCTTATTCTCCAAATCGGCAAGGTCGGGCATCCAGCGATTGTCCGGATCGAGCTCATAGGTGAGGTGCTCATACCCCGAGTGGGCCGCCTCGGCTGAGGAATGCGTGGAATAAGCAGGAGAGGGGCCTATAACACGCGCCTCACGCTTCAGATAGCCGAATATCTTGGCAATGGCATCACCGATGCCGTCGAAGAATATGATGTCATCCTTGGTGACCTGGTAGCCGCCCCTGCTGTTCACCATTTCTGCAAGAAACTGGCGTGACTCTGCAACACCCTGGGTTGCAACATACCCATAGGTCTTGTCTTCGGAGGCCAGCTTGATTATGATATCCTTCATCCAATGGGGGAGCTTTTCCCCTTTGGCAATAGGGTCGCCGATGTTCTCCCAGGTGATCTCTACGCCTAGTCTCTGAAGGTCTTCGGCAAAAGCAACGATCTGCCGGATTTCATAGGTGAGCTGTTCAGCCCCTTCGTGTACGATGTTTCTTCTCATGGCCGTCATCTCCCCTTAAGCCTTGTAATTGCTCTCCATTAGCCGATTCAGGGGTTCTTTAGTTGAAAACATAAACAAAACATCCGGTAAATGCAATGTATTTCTTAACGCAAATTCTTTATAAAACCCTGTTTGTACCTTTTCAAATATCCATTCAGGGGCCGGTAACGAGGACAATTCGAGATGCTTCTTCGTCTGGTCGTTTTTCTTCATCCGGCCATGAAGATGATTTGTCCCAGAGCTCCATCTTGATAAAGACTTCCACGCAGTCGGGGCAGAGCTGGGTGCCGCTTACCGATTGGATGATCTCAAGTGCTTTTTCCTTCGGCATGCCCTTGCGGTAAGGCCGGTCGCTTGTGAGGGCATGGTATGTATCACCGACTGCGGTAATCCTTGCCCACAGAGGTATCGATGCACCATGGAGTCCCTCAGGATATCCTTTTCCATCGAGACGTTCATGGTGATACAGGACTATCGGGATGATAGGCGCGAGCGAAGGGACAGGCCTTAAGATCTCCGCGCCTATGACAGGATGCCGCTTGATGATGGAAAACTCTTCATCGGTGAGCTTCCCGGTCTTCAATAACACACTGTCCACTACTCCAATCTTGCCAAGGTCGTGCAGCTTGCCGCCAAGGCGGATGAGCTCGATCTCCTCTTGGGAGATGCCCATCTGCATGGCGATCTTGGTGGCGATGTCGGATACTGCCTCTGAATGGCCCCTGGTGTAGGAATCCCTGGCTTCAAGTGCGTTGCAAAGACTCGTGATGCTGGCCAGAATGAGTCTTTGTTCTATCTCGAGCCGCTCCTTTTCTTTATGAAGGAGTAGGAGCTGGTCAGAGAGCAGTTTTTCAATGGTAATAACGAGTTGTTCCACATTGAAGGGCTTCACAAGATAGGAATCCGCCCCGAGCTGGAGCATGCGCCTCATGATAGGCCGCTGGCTGTTGGCACTCATGACAACAAATGGAATAGTTGCGAGTACAGGATCGGCATGAACGGCCTGGCAGAAAGCCTCGCCGTTCATCTCGGGCATGTCGATATCACTTAAAATGAGATCGGGTTTCTTATGCCCCAAGAGACTTAAGGCCACTTTCCCGTTTTCCGCCTGAATGACGGTAAAGCCGGCACCCTTAAGACTCCTGCTGACCATGGAACGTACCGTAAGAGAATCCTCCACAACCAGGATTAAACGCCCTCTCTGGAAAGTCGCCTTAAGGATGATATTCCCGACGGCATCGAGCAGGCTTTCTTTTGACTGGGTTTTGGGTATGCAGGCGGTGGCCCCTGCCTGATATACTCTCTGTATGCCATCCTCGGTATTCAGTGAGTCAAGGATGACTACCGGTATCTGCTGTGTGTCCTGGCTTGCCTTGAGTTTTTTGCAGAGCTCGACTCCACTGATCTTTGGCAGGTCGACATCGGCGATAACAAGGTCGATATCCCCGGATGATGCACAATCAAAGGCCTGCTCGCCGTCATCGGCGAGTGATATAAGTGCGCCCGACTTACCGAGCTCACGGGAGAGGAAGCTGCGTACTACGGCACTTGCATCCGCAACGAGTATATGGATTCCCTTTGGAAGGCCAAGGCTGTTCACCATATCCTCATCTCAATGGCTTAATAATATTCAGGCTCATCATGTTCTTCCTATCGAACCTTATCAAGACGTACTTTATCTATACCTCATCTATCTATCGGATGAAAAAGACAATTTAATGAGATAAAGTCGTTGTTAAAATTACTCTGAGGAAACGGACGAACTTATCCATGCCTTGAGAACGGCATGCAGGAGTGTTGCCAGAGGGATAGCAAAGACCAGCCCCCAAAAGCCCCAAAGCCCGCCGAAGACGAGGATGGAGATAATGATTGCGACAGGATGGATCTTCACTACCTTTGAGAGTAACAGCGGGGCGATCATGTTCCCGTCAAGCGTATGCAAGAAGAGAAATGCTATGATGATATAGATAAGATTCGCCCCTAAGCCCCACTGGAAAAATGCGATAAGAATAACCGGGATGAACATGACAGCGGCACCTATATAAGGGACAAGCACGGCCAGCCCGACAAACAGAGATATGATGATAGAATACTTCAATCCTAACAGGGCGAAGACTATATAATTAATGGCCCACACAAAGAGGATCTCAAGGATTTTTCCCCTGAGATAGTTAAAAAATTGTTCATACACCTCTTGCCATACCTGAATGGCCAGGCCGCGCTCTTCTGGCAGAAGTCTCCTGAACCACTCCAGTATCATCGCCTTATCTTTAAGAAAAAAGAACACCAGAAAGGGTACGAGGATCAGGTAGATAATGATGGTGATGATCCCACGGACAGAAGAGATGGATATCTGTATGATGTTCTTCCCGAGGTCGTTGAACTCTGAGGCCAGCAGTGCAATGAACTGGTTGATCCTTTCTTCGGAGATAATGCCCGGGTATTTCTGAGGCAGCAGAATCAACTCACCTTTAACCTTGGTTATTATGGATGGAAGATCTCCTACAAGTTGGCCTATCTGATGGGATATTATTGGAAGCAAAATTATCAGCAGATCAAAAAAGAGGGCAAGAAAGAGCATGAACACCAGGTAGACCCCTGCTTTCCGACGCAAATGGAAACGTTTCAGCCACTCGATGAGGCTGTCAAGGAGTACTGCAATAACGATGGATATAAACACCGGCATGAGCATCTTGCCGAATACGAAGATCAGTAAGAATCCGCTCAGGAGTAAAAAGATAAGGATCATGAGCTGGGGGTCGGAAAAGTATTGTTTGAGCCATCTGCGCAGGACGTTCTTCATCGCGCCTCACACATACATATGCTTAAGAAATAATAATAGCTTTAAGGAGTTGTCCATTTCACATGTTTCGTCACTTCGTTGAAGCAACTTGAAACACTAGACTTGATAAAGCAGGTTCAACCACGCTCCCCCCATGAATAAGCGTGCTCACAAGCAGATTGCCGTGTGTATCGGCTTTTTCCTAATCGGTTGAACTCACACTTGGCACTTGGTCGATCATTGACATACATATGATGCACGATATGCAGGTAAGGGTAAGCTTGTCTGGGGCTAGGGGCAAGATGCAGCCCCTTGAGCCCCATGAGTTCATCCGCACGTCTTACTTGCCGAGCATTTTGTTTTTCAGATCTGCCTGAGCTGGTTTGTCGCAAAGCCAAATGCCGAACAGGGCTTTTTTGAAGTCCAGCCCCTGAATCGTCGATGCTAAGGACCCATTCTTGTAGATTTCGACACCCTTGCCTGGAACATTGACAAATTCAAAGACGTCGCCCTTGGCGAGCTTGGCCTTGAAGACATTTATGAAAGCCTCGATCTTGTCCTTGATTGGTGCGATATTACCCTTAGTGGAGTTTTCAAACCCTTCTCTGACGGCGCTTTCCATTTTATCACTGGTCACAAGCCCTGATGTCATAACAAGTTTGACCGCCATCGGTTCATCTGCATCCATGATCTTCTCGGCATCACTGCTTTTCTGTTTAAGGTAAAGACCACCCACATAGGCCTTGATGAAGAATTTTGTTCTTATACCTGCGCCATTAAGAACCAGATCGTTTCCGCCAGCCTTGATCGTGTCGGGCATATTAACGCCGGCAAGCTCCAGGGCGAAGGCAGATGTAGCAAAGAATAAAACTGTAAGTAATGTAATACTAACTCTTCTCAGAACCATGGTACCCTCCTCTTGATATTTTATTTGGGATTCCCTCTTACGGGTCAAACGCTACCATAACATTGTGCTGTAATACTCTATATAAAGCCTATTTAGTACCCATTCATACTCACCCAGTTATCCACAGGGTGTTTGCTCTTAATAGTTCTTATTAACCTGTTCTCGTATATATTTTCAAGTAAGAATCTCATGGTCTCTATGAATCGGCTCTAATGAATGGTATACAGATATGAGACAGATGTGTTGATCTGATAAGC
>JBEKLI010000203.1:0-4802 GCA_050010275.1 Desulfomonilia bacterium
GGCTCGGTTTTGAACAACAGGTCTTGGACGAGGGACCGTGATATCGATGGGGGCTCCTCGGGTGGTTCGGTACCTAAGGGATCGGGATCATCAATGGGAACAGACACTGCCGGACCGTTGTGCTTCATTTCGTAACTCCTCCTTTGGTGAAATATCGGCACGATATTTTTCGATGATGAATAATAATTGCTGAAAAAATAAGATTACATCGGGTGGTTAGGTTTGCATGCCCGAGAGTGACTATCATCATTACTGGTCGTCAGTGCGGTGCGGCATCTTTTAATGGTGCCGCCGACTTCCAAAATGAATGCCCATTCACTCTCATCGCGCCCCCTAGTGCCTGTCCTTCAAAACGGTCTGTTTCCCATCTTCTATGAGATGTTGCTCTGAATTTTCTTTTAGACGTTCTTATAAAAATTGCAAGCAAGAAATGCAAAAAAATGAAAAAAAATTTTCAGCCGATTCGTGATGACTCTTGTGACTTGCTCCTGACCACCTTTTGCTGTGTGAGAACACATGCGTTGTATGGTATTATGGTATTGATGAACAGTACCATCAAGATCACATGTACGGGGTCATGACATGCAAGGGGAGAATCTCGACAAACTTACCATAGAAAGAACCGTCAAGGATAAACATGCCAAACGCAGATTCAAGGCATCGTTCATGGTCCTGTTAATTGCTTTTGTGGTGGCCCTTGTCATTATTTTCTCATGGATGTTTTTATCCAACGGCCCTGAGGTCAAGGTCGCAAGCGTATCGGAAGTCTACCCTGCACAGCTGCTCTCAAAGCTTAATGCGAGCGGGTATGTGGTGGCACAGCGCAAGGCGGATGTCGCAGCAAAGATCACGGGCCAGCTGGTCGCCCTCATGGTCCAGGAAGGAAGCCTGGTGAAAGAGGGGCAGGTGATCGCACGGCTTGAGAATGAAGATACAAAAGCCCTTGTAGACCAGGGCACGGCGAACCTTAATCTCGCAAAGGCAAAGGTTGCCCAGGCCAAGGCCGACCTGGACAATGCGACCCTGGAATATGATCGCAGAAAGGAACTCGTGAAGTCGGGTGCGATATCCAAGTCCGAATTCGATGCAGCCCAGGCGCGCTATCTTGGCTCCAAGGCTTCTTTTGAGGCCGGTCAGGCCGAGGTGAAATCAAGCGCTGCAGCACTGAAGAACGCTAACGTCTCTCTGTCGTATTCCGAGATAAAGGCCCCATTCGACGCCGTGGTCCTCACCAAGAACGCCGATGTGGGAGACATCATCACCCCCTTAGGTGCTGCCGCCAATGCCAAGGCGGCAGTGGTCACGATCGCCGACCTGTCTTCTTTGCAGGTGGAAGCGGACGTGTCCGAGGCCAATCTCTCCATGGTGCATGTGGGGCAGCCATGCGATATGAGCCTTGATGCCCTGCCGGGCGTAAGGTTCCAGGGTGTGGTGGATACCATTGTCCCTACCGTGGACAGGTCCAAGGCCACGGTCATGGTCAAGGTCCGCTTTCTCACCCGCGATCCGCATATCCTTCCCGAGATGAGCGCCAAGGTCGGCTTCCTCACACAGCCATTGAACTTAGACGAGCAAAGGCCCCGCATCATGGTGAGCAGCACCGCGGTTTTGCACTCGGATAAGGGCATGTATGTCTTTCTTGTCCGTGAAGAAAGGGCCCGCAGGATCAATGTGCACACGGGTCGGACAATCGGTGACATGGTGGAGGTCCTTGATGGGCTCAAGCCGGGCGATACCGTGGTTGTAAAACCGCCCAAGGGCCTGAGGAACGGATCGAAGGTTACCATACTCCAGCAGTAAAAGCATAATATATTACAATGATGAACATAGCCTACACATGGACCCCTCACCCTGTCCCTTTCCCCATCATGTATGGGGAGAGGGGACTGGTATGAATATGGATAAGCAATCGCCGATCGTCCAGATCCGTAACGTCTCCAAGTCTTACCGGCGCGGGAGCATACCGATACCCGTGCTTACGGACATCACCTTCGACATCGCCAAAAGCGAGTTCCTCGCCATTATGGGCCCATCCGGGTCCGGCAAGAGTACGCTCCTGAACCTGATCGCAGGCATCGATCATGCGGATACCGGCTCCATCATCGTCGGGGGCCAGGACATCACCGACATGACCGAGACGGAGCTTGCCAAATGGCGCTCAGGCAATGTGGGCTTCATCTTCCAGTTCTACAACCTCATCCCGGTGCTCACCGCATTCGAAAACGTGGACCTGCCTCTGCACCTGACCGGCCTTTCCAAGCAACAGAGGCGTGAGCATGTGGAGATGGCGCTCCATATGGTGAACCTCGATGACCGTTTGGACCACTACCCGGGACAGCTCTCCGGCGGAGAGCAGCAGAGGGTGGCCATTGCCAGGGCGGTCGTCATCGACCCGGTCATCCTGGTGGCGGACGAGCCCACAGGCGATCTGGACCGCAAATCCGCCGAAGACGTGCTTAACCTCATGGATCGATTGAACACCGAGCTTAAAAAGACCATCATCATGGTTACGCACGACCCGCATGCCGCCGAGCGTGCCCGTGTCATGAAACACCTGGAAAAGGGCGTCTTCAACTCAGTATGATTCTCCCCAGGATGATCATGAAAAATGCGTTCAGGCGCAAGGTGAGGACGTCGCTCACCATCTTCGCCATGGCAATAGCCATCCTCGCCTTCGGGTTATTGCGAACCGTCATCACCACCTGGTATCTGGGCCTTGAGATCTCCTCGGCCTCCCGGCTCATCACACGAAATGCGGTATCGCTGATCTTCCCGCTTCCGTTGTCATACCATGACAAGATCAGGCATACACTCGGTGTCAGAGAGGTCTCCTATGGGAGTTGGTTCGGCGGCATCTATATCAGCGAGAAGAATTTGTTTGCCAGCTTCGCGGTGGAGCCGAAGAGCTACCTGGATCTCTATCCCGAGATCGTCCTTTCCGGGCCTCAGAAGGCGGATTTTATCAGAGACCGGCGGGGGTTCATTGCAGGCAGGAAATTAGTGGAGCGCTTCGGGTGGCATCTCGGAGATGTAGTCACCCTGAAAGGGACCATATACCCAGGGAACTGGGATTTCGTGCTTCGGGGCATATACAAGGGTCGCGACAAGAACATCGATGAGACGCAGTTCATATTTCACTGGGACTACCTCAATGAGACCGTGAAGAAGACATACCCTTCCATGGCCGACCAGGTGGGATTCTACATGATCGGTCTCACCGATTCCCACATGTCCGCCGACGTGGCGGTCGAAGTGGACAAGATGTTCAAGAACTCGCCCGCCGAGACGCTGACTGAGACGGAAAAGGCCTTCATTATGGGATTCATCTCCATGATAGAGGCCATCGTGACGGTCATCCAGGTCGTCTCCTTCGTGGTCATTATCATCATCCTGGCCGTGGTGGCCAACACCATGGCCATGACCACCAGGGAGAGGATAGGCGAGTATGCGGTCCTCAAGACCCTTGGCTACTCGGGCCTTAACATAGCAACCCTCATCATGGGTGAGGCCTTTGTAATCTCTTTTTTGGGAAGCCTGCTCGGCATTGTGTTCACTTTTCCCGTGGCACATTATTTCAGCACTGCCCTCGGCACCTACTTCCCGGTGTTCTATGTAAAGTCATCTACGGTCCTTTTTGATCTCGGCGTGGCGGCTATCGTAGGCGTTGCCGCCGCTGTCATCCCCATCAGGCAGGCCATACACATCCGTATTGCAGACGGCTTACGGAGGATCGGCTAGATGGCGGTGCCCTTATCCTACAGCTTCCGCAACCTCTGGACCAGGCGGCTCACCACCTTCCTGACCGCCTCGGGCATGGCGCTTGTGGTCTTTGTCTTTGCCACCATATTGATGCTTGCCGAGGGCCTGCAGAAGACGTTGGTGGCGACAGGTTCCTACGACAATGTGGTAGTGCTGCGTAAAGGCTCCAACAGTGAGGTGGACAGCGGCATAGAGCGGGACAAGGCCTCGGTTTTGGAGACATTGCCGCAGATCGCGACGGATAAGGCGGGCGACCCGTTAGTGGCGAAGGAGGTGGTCATCCTCATCACACTCCCCAAGAAACAGGGCGGTTCGTCGAACGTCACCATCAGGGGGATCGGCGATGATTCACTTCAACTTAGGCCCCAGGTCAGGCTCGTCCAGGGGCGCATGCCGCGCCCCGGCCTTGCCGAGATGGTCGTGGGGTCAAGCCTTTCCACGCGGTTCAGCGGGCTCATTGTCGGCTCATACTTGCGATGCGGCCTGATGAGCTGGAGGATCGTCGGTATCATGGATGCAGGCAACACGGCCTTCAGCTCAGAGATCTGGGCGGATGCGAACCAGGTCATGCAGGCCTTCAGGAGGCCGGTGTATTCTTCCATCATCTTCAAACTTGCCGATGTGGACAAATTCGACGCTGCTAAGGCCCTCATCGAAGGCGACCCGCGCCTGAGCCTCCAGGCAAAGTGTGAGACCAAGTTCTACCTCGATCAGTCCGAGATGATGGCTAAGTTCTTGAAGATCCTCGGTGTCTCGCTGACCGTGATATTTTCACTCGGCGCCGTCATCGGAGCCATGATCACCATGTATGCCGCAGTTGCGAACCGCACCGGAGAGATCGGGACATTACGGGCATTAGGGTTCCAGCGCAGGGCCATTTTGCTGAGCTTCCTCATGGAGTCGCTCTTCTTAGGCATCATCGGCGGGGGCATCGGGCTCTTCTTTGCCTCGTTCATGCAGCTCATCACCATCTCTACCCTGAACTTCCAGACCTTTTCCGAGCTTGCCTTCAAATTCGCCCTCACACCGGCCATCATTGCCGA
>JBEKLI010000204.1:0-4802 GCA_050010275.1 Desulfomonilia bacterium
ATCTTTGAGCGCCAGATCGTGGCCCCCCATCCACCCTCCAACTCGGATGCAAGCCGAAATGAGATTATCCAGGGCAGCCTTTCAAGGATTGCATGTACGGTTCTTCTCAAGGTACCGGTTCCTTTGCCGTGTATGATCCGTACAAACAGGATACCCCTTTCTCGGCATTCCTCAAGGTAGTCGGGCACAAGATCTTTCACATCTTTCGGTTTGAACATATGAAGATCTAGTTCGCCGTCTAGGATAAGCTGATGCTGTGTATGATCATCTTCCATAAGGCTTATTCCAATTCTCAATCAAAGCGCTATCTTTGTTTCAGAACATCCATGTCCTTCACCCTTCGGGCGCACCTGCGATGCGACAATTTTCGCTATCCTGCGAAAATTTGACTCAGGCCATCCATGGCTTTCGCCTAAAGGCGTCCCTTCGGGACGTCCAATTCGGCCATCCTGCCGAATTGTGTTGTCATCGTCATCGACTCCTCGACGTACTATTAAAGTACGCCTGCGTCGCCTCTTCCTTGCCTCCTCGATATCATCTTTGATTTAGAAATGGAAATACCCTTTTAAAGTTTTGATGTTGGTTTAGGGAGTTTATCCCAAGGGGGGATATTTTCTTGTGAACATGCTTTAAAAACATGGCAGCTTCAACGGCGGTCCCATCTGGGAGGAGTCTGTTACCCCAAGAGCCTTATAGATCCCCAGGGTCGCGCGGGCATTGTTGAGAGTGTAGAAATGAATGCCCCTCACCTTGTTCCCAACAAGTTCACTTACCTGGTTGGTTGCCCATTCTATGCCGATCTTTTCAATTGCATCTGTGGTTTCCACTTGATTGAGAGCTCTCATAAGCCTGGCGGGAAAACGAGCCCCTGCAGCAAGTTCAGCCATACGGATCATTCCGCTTTTTGTGATGATAGGCATAATGCCGGCAATTATAGGGATGTTGATGCCCGCGAGTTCACAGCGCTCGCAGAAATCATAAAAGTCATGATTGTCGAAGAAGAGCTGGGTAATAATGTAGTCTGCTCCGGCATCCACCTTTGCCTTCAGATAGTCAATCTCCTTGAGCCTATTAGGCGTTTCGGGATGACCTTCTGGGAATCCTGCGACACCGATGCTCATGCGGGGGAAATGGTTTTTTATGAACGTAACGAGATCAGAGGCATGAGCAAATCCTTCTAAGGGGGCAGACCAACTACAGAGGCCTGCAGGCGGGTCACCACGGAGCGCCAGGATGTTTTCAATCCCGGTTTCGTTATAGCGGTTCAGGATTACCAGGAGATTCTCCCTGGATGACTCAATGCAAGTAAGGTGAGAAACCACAGTGAGTTCGGTTTCTTTCTTGATGCGTACAACCAAGTTGTGGGTGTTTTCACGGGTTGAGCCTCCGGCTCCGTATGTAACGCTAACCCATGAAGGCTTAAGCGGTATAAGGTCTGCTATGGTATGGAAGAGATGCTCCCACCCGGCATCACTCTTAGGAGGGAAAAATTCAAAACTGAATGTAGTTGGTGTGGATCTCAGTATATCTTTAATAAGCATCATTCACATACCCAAGCATTTTTGTAGGCTGGACCCCAGAATTATAAGAGTTCTTGGTAAATTGCAAGAACCTGATCAAATCATTATCTTAAGGGCTCTTGCAATAGAACCGGGTATCTCAAAGGCATGGTCTTCGAGATATTCCCTTGCAAGTATATCGAGCCATTGGCGGGATGCACTGACGCTGTGCGGTATGAGGAGGTGCCTCTCGCCTTCGGAGATGATCTCGTATCTTGCAACCTTTAGGGAAATAGGGTCTTTCTCACCTTTCAGGACCACCTCGGCAGTAAAGGATTTTTGAGACGAATCGATCTCGATGGTATTGATAACCGCGAATCCGGAAATATACTTTTCTGCAAAGACCTTGATGGCTGAGGATATTGTCATGTCCTTGCCGCTTTTTATGGCCTTTTTCAGAAAACCCATGTGAAAGCCCCAGGTAGATACATGGTTTTGCATGAACAAGTGATCGTTAATACCCTTGAGGATTACGTGACTGCCATCTCCACGTGTCGGCGCACATCTCATCCATCCCCCGCTTGGCGGCCCAGCCGAGATCCCTATTTGCCGAGGAGGGGTCTGCATAGCAGGTCGCGATATCACCATCTCTCCTTCCCATGATTTGGAGGCGGATCTTTCTACCGCAAGCCCTTTCAAAGGCGTTCACCACCTCAAGCACGCTATATCCTCTGCCCGTACCGAGATTATAGGTGATGACCCCGCACCCTGTTAAAAGCCTTTGAAGTGCATAGAGATGGCCTTGTGCCAGATCCACAACGTGGATGTAATCTCTAATGCCCGTTCCATCGGGTGTAGGATAATCATTCCCATAAACCCTCAATTCAGGCAGTCTGCCCACTGCAACCTGTGCAACGTTTGGAAGGAGATTATTGGGAATGCCGTTGGGATCTTCACCGATCAGACCGCTTATATGTGCACCTATGGGGTTGAAATAGCGCAGAAGTGCGATATTCCATGATGGGTCGGATGTATAAAGGTCCTTAAAGATTTCTTCAATCATCAACTTGGTCCGGCCATAGGGGTTTGTTGGTCCGAGAGGGAAGTCTTCACGGATGGGAACGGATGCAGGGTTTCCATAGACCGTGGCGGAAGAGCTGAATACGATGTTTTTTACAGAATGCTCTGCCATGACTTCACACAGGATGATGGTCCCTGTGATGTTGTTGTGGTAGTACATCAGGGGGATTCGGACCGATTCACCCACCGCCTTAAGCCCTGCGAAATGTATTACGGCATCGATCTTGTGGTGAACAAAGATGCCCTCCAAGGCCTTTTTATCAAGGAGATCTGTACAATGAAACACCAGAGATCTCCCTGCGATCTCTTGCACGCGCTTGAGAGACTCCTCTTTGGAGTTCATGAGGTTGTCCACTACAACGACCTCATGCCCCGCCTGAAGAAGTTCAAGACAGGTATGACTTCCGATATATCCTGCCCCGCCTGTAACAAGTATCTGCATCGGGTTTTTTCCTTGTCCCCTGATCTTCTATTGGACCTCTGTCTGGGCTTGTTGTGGAGAATTCGACTTGTTTTTAATGGTGAGACAATCCACTATGACATTCCCGCCTTCAACAAGCTCAGCATCATCTTTTGCAGGCTTTACCTTTGGGGATTCATCCTTATCTTCGTTCAGTTGATCAAGATTTATTATGGGCTTGAGGCCTTTGGCTTTTCTGAGCCTGTTCTCCAGATCAAGCCTTAACTTTTCCGATTTTTTCTTTTCCTGGAGCCTCGTGGAGAACTTCAAGGAAACCTTCTTTTTGTCCCGGGATTCTTTGAGATAATTGATCATGCCAAGAAGATATTGATAGTCCGGATCTTGCTGAATACGTGCTTGGTGCATGGAACGGAGTTGTGCTTTGTAAGGGGGGATGTCTGTGAAAACATAGTGGGGTATTGCGCCGATGGCATCCCATTGCAGCGCATCTTTAAGTGAGCTTTCGCCGATAGTGTCCTTATCATAAAGACTTGGATAATATATGTCCGGGACTACCCCGCGGTGCTGAGTGCTTTCTCCGGAGATGCGATAGAATTTGGCAGTAGTGACCTTGAGTTGTCCTCGAGAGAGATTGAGCAACGTCTGAACTGTTCCTTTACCGAAGGTAGTATCACCGATGATGACCCCGCGGCCGTAGTCCTGGATTGCCCCGGCAAATATTTCGGAGGCGGATGCGCTCAACCGGCTAACGATCACAGCCAAGGGCCCTGCATAGGTGATCTTGCTATCACGGTCATAGAGGGTTTCGGTCACACCATCGGCTGAGCGGATCTGCACGGTAGGACCGCGTTTTATGAATAAACCAGTTAAGGTGTTTGCTTCATGCAGTGAGCCCCCGCCATTATCTCTCAGGTCGATGACGACACCGTTTACATGAAGCACATCAAGCTCATTTAAGAGGCGCTTCACATCCCGGGTAGTGCTTTTATAATCTTCGGTGTCGGACTGCATGGCCCTGATGTCGAGATAGAAGGTGGGGATATGGATGATACCGATTTTATAGGTGTGGCCTCCTCTGGTGATATCGAGCACATCTTTGCTGGCAGCCTGGTCCTCCAACTGGACTGTGTTCCGCATGAGCCTGACGATCTTTGTCTGATGGTCGTCACTTGCATCGGCAGGGATGACCTTGAGACGAACGATGGTGTTTTTAGGGCCGCGGATGAGGTCTACAACGTCATCGAGTCGCCACCCCACCACGTCCATTATCTCTCCCTCCGGACCCTGGCCCACTCCAATGATCTTATCATTCGGCTTGAGCTGTTTTGATTTATCGGCAGGTCCTGCAGGAACGAGCCGCACTACCTTGGTGTTTTCGTTTTCCGTAGTAAGCATGGCGCCGATTCCTTCCAGAGAGAGGCTCATGTTGATGTTGAAGTTCTCGGAAGATCTCGGGGAGAAGTACGAGGTGTGAGGGTCATAACTCGTAGCCAGTGAGTTCATGAATACTTGGAAGATGTCTTCGCTGGCGGTCTGGCGAAGACGCTTTAGCTGGCTCCAATAACGTTTCGAAAGGGTCGTTGAGATATCGGACAAGGATTTTCCCTCGAGCTTCATGTTGATCACTTCGTTCTTGAGTGCCTTGAGCCACAGGCCTTCGAGCTCGGAGCGCGAAGCCGGCCACTGGCCCGTGAAGAACGGCGATCTGCTCGGACGTCCGTCGCGGCGCCATGAGCTGATCGATAAGGCCGGGAATTACGCCATCTACGGGCGCGAGGATGTTCAGGCGAAGCTGCGCGAGG